>CAZDYM010000343.1:0-2938 GCA_964509325.1 uncultured Phycisphaeraceae bacterium | reverse complement strand
TGCCGCTGCGCGGCGCTCCAGGAACCGGCCCGCGCGATGGCGCCGTACCCCTGGCGGACGGTCTCGCGCACGGCGTCCGGCCCGGGCGCGTCGTCCGGGCGGGACCGGAACGGGAGCGGGGAATCCGCCGAGGCTCCGCCGCAGCAGGTGTCGGAGCAGCAGGCGCTGGTCACCTTGTCGCTTGCGTCGGCCTTCATGGGTTCGTTCCTTTCACTCGGTTCTGGTGGTTCAGGGCCCCGGGGAGGGATTCGATGAACGATCGGATCTCGTCTCGGACTCGGCGGTAGTGGGTCATGGCTTCGTCGTCGCTGGCGGCGCCTGCCGCGAGACGGGGCGGGTCATCGAACCCGACGTGGACGGTCCGCACGCCCGGCATCACGGGGCACGCCTCCCGTGCCGCGTCGCACACCGTGACGACCACGTCCACCGGCGGCACGTCCTCGGGGCGCTTTGATGTGTGCGTGCTGATGTCCACACCCGCCTCCGCCATGGCGCGGACGGCCAGGGGGTTGAGGCCGTGCGGGCTCGTGCCGGCGGAGTGGGCCTCGAGCGACGCCGACCGGAGCGCCCGCGCCCAGCCCTCGGCCATCTGGCTGCGGCACGAGTTGCCCGTGCACAAGAACAAGACTCGGAGCCTGGGCTCGGTGGGTTCAGCGCTGGTCACAGCGGCCTCCCGTGGGACCCGGAACGCACGCGCAGGCGGCGCCGCACGACTCGATCGCCGAGGCCATCGAACGAAGAACGCCCGCGAGGTGCTCGCATCTGGCGGCGTAGTAGACCTCCCGCCCCCGCTTGCGGGCCGACACCGCCCCGCTCCGCTCGAGCAACCGGAGGTGCCGCGAGACCACCGAAAGATCAACGCTGCAGCACTGCCCGATCTCGCCGACGGTGCAGTCCCGCCCGCACCGCATGAGGCAGGCCAGCAGGGTGAGGCGGGTGGGATCGCCCAACGCCTTGAAGAAGAAACCCGCGTCCAGCAGCAGCCCGACGCGCCCGAGCGACCGCGCCGCGGCACGGGGGGTGCGGGGCCGACGAGGGGCCGACGGGGCTCCAACGCGGGGGCCGACGCGGGGGCGGGATGGGGCGTGTGTTTCGTGCATCTTTGCGTCTGTGTGCAACAATACTACAGGCCGGGCTCGTTGTCAAGCCGCCGGCCCCCGCGGTCGTGGCCCGGGCCGGAGGCGGTCACTCCGCCGCGCCGTCCTCGTCCAGCGCACTGGTTTTCATGATCTCTCGCATGACCAGGGTCGCGTACGCGCCACTGGGCAGGTCGAACGCGCAGCGGACGTACTCGCCGTGCTCGTCCGCGCCGCCCTCGACCAGGGGATCGCGCAGCGGCACGCGGAGGGGGCGCCTCCCGCCCGAGGCGAAGCCGTAGCGCCGGTGGAACCGCTCGATGTCGCCGACCTGCACGCCGCTGGCGTCCAACACCCGCCTCTCGATCTCGCCCTGCGAGCCCGTGGCCTCGGTCATGCGATGCCCCCAGATGGGCCCGCTTGGGCTGATCTCGAGCGATGCAAGCCGCCCGGGCAGTTCATCCTTCGTCAGTTCCTCGGCGTCGATGCGGAACACCGCGCCCCCGACATGCCGGAACGCAAGGTCGCCCTCGACCAGCGTGTGCAGCAGGTTGTTCTCGATGCGCCACGCCAGGACCTGGTTGAACAGGTGGCTCTGGAACGCGTTGACCCAGAACTGCCGCTGACGGAAGTGGATGAGCTCGACGGCCTTGCGGGGCGAGAGCCCCTTGCCCAGCGCCTTGCACGCCTGGCGCTCGGTGTGCTGCTCGCGGGTGAAGTGCTGGACGGCCTGCTCATACTGCTGCTTGGCGTAGCAGGCACGGGCCTGCGGGTTGAACTCCGGGTACGCCGGGTCGGGCCCGAGCAGGATGTCGAGGACGCCCCGCTCGTTGCCCAAGAGCAGCTCGCGGCCCATGCGGTGGTTGTGCAGCCGGTTGCCGAAGCGCTGCTCGCCGAAGAAGTTCGGCACGCCCTGCCGCTCAAGGATGCGGATGGCCTTGTCGGCGTGGATGGCGTCGGCGGCGCGCACGCCGCGCACCTTGATGCTGAACCGGTTGCCCTTGAGGTGCCCCGTACGCAGTTTGTTGGTGTGCAGATCGGCCCACAGCACCTGCAGCTTCTCGTGACGCAGACTCGGAAAATCCTCCGGCTTCTTCCCCGGCACGTGCACGCTGACCACCTGGCGCGTCACGGCGCGACGGTCCTTCAACCCGGCGTAGCCGACGGCGCGGTCGTCCACCCCGAAATGATCGGCGATGAGTTGCAGCGCCTGCGTGGTCGACAGGTCTCTCTTCTCGATCAGCAGGTAGACGTGCTCGCCCTCGCCGCAGGGGTCGTAGAGCGGGATCTCCTCAACGAGGAAGTCCTCGTGCCGCTCCTTGATGCGCCCGCCGATGGCGGGCACCGCGGCGGTGATGAACGGGACGTGGGCGAGAGAGACGCTTGAAGTGGACACGCCGAGCGCCGCAGCCGGCATCGGCGAGGGGGGCACAGACGAGGGGGGCACAGACGAGGGGGGCACTGAGGAGGTGGGGAGAGAAGTTGTGGCCGGGGTTGGGGTCATCACGTGGAGATCGTAGGTTCGGCGTCGCGACGGTCCGGACGCCGGCACGGAAGGCCCAGGCCGCGACGCGGCACCGCGACCCGAGCCTGACGGCCAACGTCTACAGCGATCCGAGACTGCTCGACGTGGTTGAAGCGGTGGCGAGCCTGCCGGACCTGCCGCTGGGCGGGTTGGCGAGCGAACGGGAGCGGTGGCCGCTCGCTGATGAGCCCACACAGGATGCCCTATTTGGTCACGCTGGCGTACTTGATCGGGTTCGCCGCGCCACGCTTGCGAAACTCGTCCGGCACGCGTTTGCCCACATACATCTTCTGGATCTGCTCAGGTGCCTCGCGGCCGACGAACCCGTAGCGCCCCG
>CAZDYM010000342.1:0-2988 GCA_964509325.1 uncultured Phycisphaeraceae bacterium | reverse complement strand
GATGGAGGGAGCCCGTGGCGGCGACGAAGAAGAAATCGGACGTGACGTCCAAGGTGGTGCCGGGAAAGCTCGGCACTGGCGGCCAAGACGCCGCGAACCAATCTCCGGGCGACGGGACGCCGGTGGCTCCTCGCCCGGATTACGAATCCGAGGGCCCGCTCACGCGGGTGTACGTGGGGGACTGCCGCGACGTGATGGCGAGGCTCCCGGAGTGTGCGCGGGGTGAGGTTGATCTCATCTTCGCCGACCCGCCCTTCAACTGGAACCGCGCGTACGACAGGTGGGACGACCGCATGGCCGACGACGAGTACCTCGCGTTCACCTACGCGTGGCTCGATCTGTGCGTCAAGGCGCTGAAGCCCACCGGCTCGCTCTGGGTGAACATCCCCGACACCTGGGCGGCGGAGATCGTCGTCCATCTCAAGAAACGCGGCCTTTTCATGGTCAACTGGTGCTGCTGGCACTACCGCTTCGGTCAGAACACCAGCGGCAAGTTCATCAACTCGAAGGTCCACGCGTTGTACTTCGCGAAAGACCCGAGCAGGCGCACCTGGAACGAGAGCGAGATCCTCGAGCCCTCGGACCGCGCCACGACCTACCACGACGCCCGCACGTTCACGAAGGCCGAGGGCCAGGCGGGGATGCGCGTGCCGCTCGACGTGTGGTACGGGCCCTACTGGGGCCGCATCCAGGGCAATAACAAGGAACGCCGGCACAACCACGACAACCAGCTCCCCGAGGTCTACCTGGAGCGGGTGATCCGCTGCTCCTCAAACCCCGGCGACCTCGTTCTCGACCCGTTCCTGGGCTCGGGCACCACCTGCACCGTGGCGCGCGAACTCCGGCGCCGCTCCATCGGCATCGAGTTCAGCCCCGACAACGCGAAAAGTTGCTGGGAGCGCATCCGGCAGGGCCCGCTGCGGGTCCGGTTCGCGCAGCCCACCCGAGCGGAGACGGCGATCGTCGGGTCGCGCGGCGTCAGCCAGCAGCGCCTGGACCGACTGGCGGAACTGAAGGCCCGGCGCGACGCGGGCGAAGCGGGCACACCCGAGAAGAAAAGCCCCGCGAAGCTCAAGGCCGGGCGATTCGGCGTGGTGGCGCGGGAGAGGCGCTCGACGCGGGCGGCGCGGTGACGCGCTCCCACCGGCCTCCCGCCCGTCGTTCACTCTCACGTCACCAGCCCAGTCGCGTGAGCTCGTAGACGCGCTCGACGGCCCGGGCCTGGCCGACGCTCCACTCCGGGCTCGGCAGCGCAGCGCGTTCCCCGCGAACCGCCGCGGCGAAGTTGGAGAACTGGTTGACGAATCGGTCCCCGCCGTTCTCGATCACGATGGACTCCGCCCCGGCCCCGCGCGGGTGGCTCTCGAAGCGGGTCAGCCGCACCTCGGCCCGCACCGGGTCGGCGCGGAACGGCGTCTCGGTGCGCAGCGCGCCGCGGTCGCCGACCAGCTCCGCGAACACGCCGGCGTCGGAATCGATCGCGCACAGCGCGTGCAGCACGACGCCTGAGGGGAACCGGCACGAAAAACTCGTCAGGGCGTCAACGGGGCGCTTCTCATCGGGCAACGGATCGGCCCGCCGCGACAGCGCGGTGATCTCGCACGGCTCTTCCCCTGTCACGCGGCGCGCCAGGCTCAGTGGGTAGCAGCCCAGGTCCATCATCGCGCCGCCTTCGAGCCGGTGGCTGAACCGCGTCCACGCGTTGGGGCGGCGGCGCAGGTCCAGGCAGAACGACGCCGTGATCGTCCGCAGGGCGCCGACGAGGCCGTCGGGCTCGTCCCCGCCGCGGCCCGCGCGGACCAGGAGCTCGGTCTGCGGGTGGTGCAGGTACATGAACCCCTCGGCGAACACCCGGCCCGCGCGGCGCGCCGCATCGGCAACCCGCTGCGCCTCAGCCGCCCGTGGCGTCAGCGGCTTCTCGCACAGCACGTGCTTGCCCGCTTCCAGCAGCCGCAGGCACCACGGCACGTGCAGGCTGTTGGGCGTGGTCACGTACACCGCGTCCACGTCGGCGCGGGCGAGCAGTTCCTCCCCGGTCACGCCCGCGGAGTCCGGCAGCCCGAGCCCCCGCGCGAACGCACGGGCCCGCTGAGCGTCGCGCGACGCGACCGCCGCCACAGCGCACCCCGCCGACGCCCGGATGCACGGGGCCACCTTCCCGGCGATCATCCCGGTGCCGAGAATCGCCCAGTTGAGTGGCTTGGCGTCGGGCATCGGGCATCCGGCATCGGGCATCCGGCATCAGGTAGAGGGCAGGGGCAAACGTCAGGTTCAGCGCAACGCGCAGCGGCAAGGGCCCGAGACCTCACCCCCGAACCCAAAGCCCCGACGCCGCAACCCCGCCACCTCACCGCGTCCGCGCCAGCGCCACCTTCGCCCGGGCGGCGTGACGCTGAGCCGTGATCCGGTCCATCTCGTCCGCCTTGGTGCTCGTGCGGGCCACCGCCTCGGCCAGTTCGGCCTGGGCGTCGGTCACGTTCAACTGGTCAATCGGGGTCGCGGTGTTGGCGAGGATCGTCAGCACGTTGTTCACGTTCTGCATGAACCCGCCCGACACAAAGAACCGCTTGTTCCCCGCTTCCTCCAGCTTCACGTTCTGCTCGTAGCGGTCGACGAACTCGACGCGCAGCTCGCCGGTGCCGAGCTTGCCGACCACCGCCCCGGCGTTGGCCAAGAAGCCCATCTTCCCGTCGTGCATCGGAACCGACGCGTACGACGCCATCGCGTCGAACACGCGGGCCTCGGGGGTGATCAGTCGGCAGCGGAAAGGTTTATCGGCCATGGTCGGGTTCCAGTAGGGGATGGATCGAGGCGGGGAGTATAGCCGCGGGCCGGCTCACGATCATCCGAACTCGAGCGCAACGCTCGGGGCTGGGTTCGATGAGGCAAAGGCCCTACGCCTTCGCGACGACGGCGTCGCGCGGCGCGGTCGAGGAGGGGGTGGGCGTGGGGGAAGGCGTGGTGGGAGGCGTTGGCGGTTCGGGCGCC
>CAZDYM010000341.1:0-2991 GCA_964509325.1 uncultured Phycisphaeraceae bacterium | reverse complement strand
CTTTCCGCGCGACGCCGCCCCCCCATGGGGGCAAACAGTAGACACGCCGGAACTGCCCCATGGGGGGGCGGCGTCGCGCGGAAAGGGCCCTGCCGGGGCGCTACCCTCTCCCCCTTCGTTCGACACCCCCCTGGGAGTCCAAGCATGGAAGCCGGCATCGTGGGCATGCCCAACGTGGGCAAGTCCACCCTCTTCAACGCTCTGACCAACGGCAAGGCCCTCGCGGCCAACTATCCCTTCGCCACGATCGAGCCGAACGTGGGCGTGGTGCCGGTGCCCGATCCGCGTCTGGCGACGATCGCGAAGTTCATCCCGCCGCAGAAACTGGTGAGCGCCTCGCTGCGGCTGGTGGACATCGCCGGGCTGGTGGCGGGGGCGAGCAAGGGGGAGGGTCTGGGGAACAAGTTTCTGTCGCACATCCGAGAGGTGGACGCGATCTGCCACGTGGTGCGGTGCTTCGAGAAGGCCCCTGGCGGGGAGGAGATCACGCACGTGTCGGGTGGGGTTGATCCGATCCGGGATATCGAGGTGATCGAGACGGAGTTGATCCTGGCCGACCTGCAGACGGTCGAGGGCGCCATCGGGAAGGCCGAGCGTGCGGCGAAGGCGCGGGACGCCGAGAGCGTGGCGCGGTACGAGGTGCTCAAGACGCTGCTCCCGGTGCTGAGCGAGGGGAAGCCGGCGCGGGCGCTGGCGGAGTCGCACGAGTTCGATGACCACGAGAAGCGCCGGGCGTTCAAGAGCCTGGGGATCCTGAGCGCCAAGCGGGTGCTGTACATCGCGAACGTGGACGAGGACGACATCCACGGCGAGGGCAAGCACGCTTCGCGCGTGCGCGCCCGCGCCAGGGAAGAGGGGATGGAGGTCGTGCCGGTGTGCGCCAAGATCGAGGCGGAACTGGCCGACCTGGAGGGGGCCGACAAGCAGGAGATGCTGGAGAGCCTGGGGCTGACCGAGCCGGCGCTGGCGAGCGTGGCGCGGGCGGCGTACCGCCTGCTGGGGCTGCAGTCGTTCTACACCGCCGGGGAGAAGGAGGTGCGGGCCTGGCCGGTGCCGGTGGGCGCGACGGCGCCGCAGGCGGCGGGGGTGATCCACTCGGACTTCGAGCGCGGGTTCATCCGGGCCGAGATCTACAGCGTGAAGGACCTTGAAGAGCTCAAGAGCGAGAAGGCGATCAAGGAGAAGGGGCGGATGCGGATCGAGGGCAAGAACTACGTGATGCAGGACGGGGACGTGTGCCACTTCCTGTTCAACGTGTGAGCGGCGAGGGGGGCGAACCCGCGCGGGGGCCGGCGGCATCAAAGGGGCGGCCCGGGTTCGGTTCGGGGTGGAGTCGGCGTTGGTCCCGCCCGCGTCGGAGGGTGAGGAAGTGATCGGGTCTTTTCCCACCGGCACGGAACACACGGAACAAGGGTTCGGCTCGCCAAGCGGGCCCGAGCCCGCAACAATCCGCCCTTATGCCTGAGAAACTGGTCATCATCGGTTCCGGCCCGGCCGGATGGACCGCCGCCATCTACGCGGCGCGGGCTCAGCTCGACCCCGTGGTGTACGTGGGCGTGCCCAAGCAGACGCCGTCGATCGTGCTTCCGGGCGGTCAGCTGATGCTCACGACGGAGGTCGAGAACTACCCCGGGTTCCCGCACGGGGTGACGGGGCCGGAGATGATGGGGATGTTCCAGCAGCAGGCCGAGCGGTTCGGGACTCGGGTGGTCAGCGCGGACATCGCGTCGTGCGATTTCTCGGCGCGGCCGTTCCGATTGACGACCGACGACGGGAGCGGCACGCGGGAGACCGTTGAGGCGCACGCGGTGATCGTGGCGACGGGGGCCGTGGCCAACTGGATCGGCCTGGAGAACGAGATGCGGCTGGCGCGGCAGGGCGGGGGCGTGTCGGCGTGCGCGGTGTGCGACGGGGCGCTGCCGGCGTTCCGCAACCAGCCGCTGGCGGTGGTGGGCGGGGGCGACACGGCGATGGAGGAGGCGACGTACCTGACCAAGTTCGGATCGACGGTCTATGTCGTCCACCGGCGCGACAGCCTGCGGGCCAGCAAGGTGATGCAGCAGCGGTTCATGTCGAAGCCCAACGCCAAGGTGCTGTGGAACAAGGTCGTGGTGGACGTGCTGGGCAAGGACCACATCGAGGGGGTGATGCTCGAGGACACGGTGACGAAAGAACGGTCGCGGCTGTACGTGCGCGGGCTGTTCGTGGCGATCGGGCACACGCCGGCGACGGGCTTCCTGCGGGGCAGCGGGCTGAAGCTCAACGAGAAGGGGTACATCCACCTGGAGCACCGGCACAGCGCGACGAACATCGAGGGGGTTTTCGCGGCGGGCGACGTGGCGGACGCCGAGTATCGGCAGGCGATCACGGCGGCGGGGATGGGTTGCCAGGCCGCCCTGGATGCGGAGCGGTGGCTGGGGCGGATGGGCCTGGCGTAACGAGCAAGGCGGCAGAGAAGCGACGCGGCGACGCGGGAGAGGGGGTGAGCGTGCCGGCACGCCGGGTCAGCGCTTCTTTCCCTCCCGCTTGGGTGGTTTCCCGGCGTGCGGGTCTCGCGCGTCGCCCGCGACCAGTTTCACGCCCCGCACCGGCGCCCCGCAGGTGCGGATGAAGGCTTGTTCGCCGCCGTCGCGGAGCCAGCGGTCGAGAAGGAACTTGGCGGCGGAATCGTCGACGGCGACGGTGAGCACGCCGCGGTGCAGGGATTCGATCCGGGTGCTCCCGGCGAGTTCGGCGGGGCACTGATCGGCCCAGGCCGCGCCGACATTGCCGAGGCCCCTTGAGCCTCGGCGGAACTCATCGGCGGCGGCGCGGAGCAGCGGGGCGACGGTGACGTCCCGCTCCGGACTGAGCCGAGACTTCCGGAGGTTCTCGACGGCTTGGGCGAAGGAGCGCGGGTCCACGGGGGGCATGCGAACGGCGGATCTACGGAAGGGCTCGGCGTGGTCCGCCGATCCGCGGCGGGGGCGGTGTGGTTCGTGTGTCGCCCGC
>CAZDYM010000340.1:0-2996 GCA_964509325.1 uncultured Phycisphaeraceae bacterium | reverse complement strand
CCGCCCCCTCAACTCTCCACTCCCCACTCCCCACTCCCCACGCCACACCACCGCCCCCTTCCACATGCCCACCACCACCACCCGATCCCGCAAACCCGCGACCTCTCCCAAGGGTGTCCTCGCACGCCTCGACACACTCGCCCGCAACCTTTGGTGGACCTGGAACCCGCCCGCTCGGATGCTCTTTGAATCCCTCGACCCCGCGCTCTGGCGCGCCACCAACCAGAACCCCGTCGCCACCATCGCGCAACTCAACGAAACCCGCGGAGCGTTCCTCGAAGCCGACCCCGACTTCGCCCGCCGCCTCGCCCAGGTCGAAGCCGCCCTCGACGACTACCTCTCCGCCAAAACCTGGTACCAGCGCGAGGCCGACAGCACCGAACAACGCATGCTCGTGGCGTACTTCTGCATGGAGTTCGCCCTCCACGAGTCCCTCCCCCTTTACGCCGGCGGCCTGGGCGTCCTCGCCGGAGACCACGTCAAGTCCGCCTCCGACCTCGGGCTCCCCTTCGTCGGCGTCGGCGTCCTCTGGAAGTACGGCTACTACCGCCAGGAGATCGACCGCGAGGGCAGAACCCGCGTCCTCTACCCGCCCTCCAACTTCGACGAACTCCCCGTCCGCGACACCGGCAAACGCATCACCATCCCCATCGGCGCCGCCTCCGCCAGGGCACGCATCTGGTCGCTCACCGTCGGACGCGCCGTCGTCTACCTCCTCGACACCGATCTCCCCGAGAACAAGCCCGAAGAACGCCGACTCACCCACTACCTCTACGCCGGCGGCAGCCCCGAGTACCGCGTCCGACAAGAGATCCTCCTCGGCGTCGGCGGCCTCATCGCCCTCGACGCCCTGGGCCTCAAGCCCACCGTCTTCCACCTCAACGAGGGCCACGCCGCCTTCAGCCCCCTCGAGCGCGTCCGCCGGCTCGTCCACGCAGGGCACGACGTCAGCGAGGCCATCGCCCTCGTCCGCTCGCAGAGCGTCTTCACCACCCACACCCCCGTCCCCGAGGGCAACGACCGCTTCGACCCCGCCCTGGTCATGAAGTACTTCAAGCCCTGGCCCAAAGCCCTGGGCCTCGACACCGACGAGTTCCTCGGCCTCGGACGCGAGAACCCCGCCGACCGCAAAGAGCCCTTCTGCATGACCGTCCTGGCCCTCAAACTCGCCGACCACTGCAACGGCGTCGCCGCCCTCCACGGCGATACCAGCCGCAAAATGTGGATGCGAACCTACGGCGCCTCCGCCCCCGCCCACGTCCCCATCGGCCACGTCACCAACGGCATCCATTGCGAAACCTGGCTCGCCGACGAAGCCCGCCCCTTCTACGACAAGCACCTCAAGCCCAGGTGGGTCGGCGCCGGCCCCGACGACGACTGGTGGGCCAGGGCCCCCAAGGTCCCCGCCGCGGAACTCTGGAACCTCCGCAACACCCTCCGCCGCGTCATGATCAGCGAACTCCGACGCCGCGCACGCGACCAGGCCGTCTACCACGGCGACGGAATCCACGACCTGCTCCCCCTCTACGAAGCCCTCGACGAGAACGCCCTCACCATCGGCTTCGCCCGCCGCTTCGCCCTCTACAAGCGCGCCCCGCTCATCTTCAAGGACGCCCGGCGCCTCGCCCGCATCCTCGCCGACCCCGACCGGCCCGTCCAACTCATCTTCGCCGGCAAGGCCCACCCCATGGACACCGCCGGGCAGGAGTACGTCAAGACCGTCGCCGACTTCGCACGCCACAAGGACTTCAAGGGCCGCGTCTTCATCCTCCAGAACTACGACACCGCCATCGGCAAACTCCTCACCCAGGGCTGCGACGTCTGGCTCAACAACCCCATCCGCCCCATGGAAGCCAGCGGCACCAGCGGCATGAAGCCCTGCCTCGTCGGAGGCCTCAACTGCTCCATCCTCGACGGCTGGTGGCCCGAGGCCTACGACGGCACCAACGGCTGGGCCCTCGGCGACGGCACCGAGCACAAGAGCCGCGCCACCCAGGACCGCCTCGACGCCCAGGCCATCTACACCACCCTCGAAAACTCCGTCGTCCCCATGTTCTACGACCGGGACCGCGCCGGCGTGCCCCAGCGATGGGTCGCCATGATGAAGCGCAGCATGCAGACCGTCTGCCGGCGCTTCAGCACCCACCGCATGGTCGCCGAGTACACCGAACGCTACTACTGGCCCGCGCACTCCTGAGGCCCGCGCCCCGCCGTGGACGCGCCACGGCTCTCGCGGGCCGCCGCGAGAGCCGTGCCCGGTGCCATCAACCGCCAGGCCTTACCGGTTCGCCCACCGGATCTCGATCTTCCAGTCCTGCGCCCGCCTGTCGAGCGCGTTGGCCTCCAGCCGCTTCTGGCCCTTGGGCTCCAGCACAACCTCGCGCCACCCCATCGCCGGGCGGACCTCCCGTCCGTCCGCGTCGTACCACGTGAACCGGTAGTCCAGGATGTACCGCTCATCCCCCAGGTTCCGCGTCGGCACCGCCACCGTCAGCAGGTCGTTCGGACGCACCTGGATCGGCGCGTCAAACCCCAGGCTCTTCATCAGCTCCGGGTGGCTCATCACGATCCGCGGGTTGTTGTGCGGCGCCGCCACCGGATCGGCCCGACCCTCGTACGGCCGCGGGTCGCTCGCCTTGCAGCCCACCAGCACCCCGCCGCCCGCCATCAGCGGCGCCGCGGCGAGCGACATCATCACGGACTTCATCGAACGGTTTGCTCTGCGCTTCATGCTCGTTTCCTCGGTCTCTTCGGGTACCCCGCCGGTCCGCGGCGGGTCTTCTTGATCGTCCAACGTCCGCCCGCCGGGGGCCGGTGAGGTCCCCGCCGGGCTCCTTCATCGCGTGTCGTGCCCCCGCGCTTCGGACTCCCACGCCGCCCGACCGTCGTCGTCGGCCTCGCGGGCCATCCGCCGCATCTCGACCGTCCAGGTCGTCACCGGACGCGCCGGCACCCCGTGCGCCGCCAGCGAGCGCACGTACACCACCGCCGGAGCG
>CAZDYM010000339.1:0-3000 GCA_964509325.1 uncultured Phycisphaeraceae bacterium | reverse complement strand
ACGATTCTGACCGTGTGTTCGGGATTTCCCTTGCTCCCGACCAGTCTCGGTTTACCATTGAGGTAGGAAGGACACCACGGGGCCGTTGCGCCCTGTCAGGAAGGAAGACACGCCATGCACAAGAAGTCTTTGTTCGTTGCCGCGCTTGCGCTGTGCGCCGGCTCGGCGTTGGCCACCCCGACCCCCGGGACCATGTACGCGGTGGACAGCAGCCGGGTGCTGTACACGATCGACATGAACACCGGGGCCAAGACCGCGATCGGCACCGTGAGCGCGAACGCGAGCACGACCGCCGGGCTGGCCTATCGGCCCGACACCAACACGATCTACCTCACCTCGACGGGGAATGACTCGCTCTACACGCTCGACGTCACCACCGGCGCGGCCACCCTCGTCGGCGCCTATGGCGATTCGACCGTGGTCATGCACGGCCTGGAGTGGGACAGCACCAACAACAAGTTGTACGCCGTTTCGGGCTCGACCAACAACAACGCCTACACCGTCGACACCTCGACCGGCGCCGCGACCCTCCTCGGCTCCACCAGCCTGTCCTCGTTCACCAACCTCGGGTACAACTCGCTGACGGACACGATGTACGCGACGAACTCGAACACCGACTCGCTCTACCTGTTCAACCGGGCGAGCGGCGCGGTCACGCTGATCGGCGCGCTCAACGGCCCCACGAACCCCAACGGGCTGGCCTTCAACCGTGACAACGGGCTGATGTACCTGATCTGCAACAACACCGACACGCTCTACACCGTCAACATGGCCACCGGCGCGACCACCGTCGTCGGCTCCACTGGCCCCGGCAACCTCCTCGGCCTCGTCTATGTTCCGCTCCCGACCCCCGGCTCGGCGACCCTGCTCGGCGTCGCCGGCCTGGCCGCGATGCGCCGTCGGCGCGCCTGATCCAGGCCCCGCGCCGCAGCAGAACTCACGCTCTCACCCCGCCCCGGCGTTGACGCCGGGGCTTTTTTTACATGCCCCGGACGATGGTCTGGGCCCGGTCCGGGCCCACCGAGATGATGTCCACCGGCGCCCCGACAAACCGCTCGATGAACGCAACATAGTCGCGGCAGGGCTTCGGCAAATCGTCGCGGTCACGAGCCGTGGTGATCTCGTCAAACCCCGGCAGCGTCTCGTACACGGGCTTGACCGCCTCCAAGGCGTCCGCGTCGGGGGTGAAGCGTTCGGTCCGCCCGCCGCCCGTCTCGTAGCCGACGCAGACCTTCAGTTCGGGCAGGCCGGCGGGAACGTCCAGGAGCATGAGAGCAAGGCGTGAGACGCCGTTGAGCATGACCGCGTAGCGCAGCGCGACGAGGTCGAGCCATCCGACTCTTCGCGGGCGCCCGGTGGTGGTGCCGTACTCGCGGCCGCGCTCCCGGATGTAGTGGCCGGTTTCGTTGGCCTGCTCGGTGGGGAAGGGCCCGCCGCCGACGCGGGTGCAGTACGCCTTGAAGACGCCGATGACATCCGTCACGTGCTTCCCCGGCACGCCGGTGCCCGCGGGGATCCCCAGCACCGAGCACGACGACGAGGTGACGAAGGGGTAGGTGCCGTGATCCACGTCAAGGAGCGTCGCGTTGGCCCCCTCGAACAGCAGCGACCGGCCCGAGCGGAGCAGGTCGTGGAGTTCGTAGAGCGTGTCGGTGACCATCGGGGCGAGCCGCCGGCCCGCGGCCAGGGCGGCCTGGTGCACGCGCCGCGGGTCCAAGGACGCGAGGTCGGCGCCGAGAGCGGCGAGCGTTGGACGCTTGAATCGCCACGCGGTGTCGATCTTGCGTTGCAGGACCTCCGGTCGGAGCAGGTCGGCGACCCGGATGCCGGTGGCGCGTGCGGCCTTGTCGGAGTAGGCCGGGCCGATACCCCGCTTGGTGGTTCCGATGGCGCTTTCGGCTCGGGTGACGCCCCCGGGGGACTGCAGCGCGTTCTCGCGCGCCTCGTCCTCGGCCTTGTGCCACGGGAGAACCACGTGCGCGCGGTCGCTCAGGCGGAGGCCCGAGACGTCGATCCCCTTGGCGACGAGGTTGTCGATCTCCTTCAGAAGCGCCTCGGGGTCAACGACGACGCCGTTGCCGATGATGGCCTTCTTGCCGGGATGGAACACCCCCGAGGGGACCAGGTGCAGCGCGTGCCGGACGCCGTTGATGACCACGGAATGCCCGGCGTTGGCCCCGCCGTTGTAGCGGACAACCGCGTCAAAGGCGGGGGTGATCAGGTCGATGACCTTGCCTTTGCCCTCATCGCCCCACTGGAGCCCGACAACGGCGGTGCACCTCGGGGTGGGGTTCTGAGCGTGGGCGGCGTGGGTCATGGCCTGGGCGGGGGGAGGCGGATGCGGGATCGCGGTGGCAGCGGGGCTCGTGAGGAGGGCAGCGGAGCACGGGTTCTCGGACGGGCCCTCCGCGGCGTGTTCGGGCGGGCCCGCATGCTAGGGCCGGGCTCGGCGGCTTGCAGCGGGCTCGCGTGAATGCGCGTCAAGAGGGCAGGACGCGTCGTCGATACTCTGGCGATCCCGTGAGGCAAGACCATGTCTGACTCGGTCCGAATCATGTGCCCGAATCTCCGCTGCCGTGCCGTGCTGGCCGTGCCCAACGAGGCGCGGGGCCGGATGGTGCGGTGCAAGTCGTGCGCGACCAACATCCGGATCCCCGAGAAGAAGGCCGCGACCGATCCGGCGCAGGGCGGCGAGCCAGCCCCCGGCAAGAGCGCGCCGGAAAAAAAGGCCGCCTAACCCGCCCGCGGAGCCTCAGCGACCTCTCGGCGGTGAATCCGCGGTGTTGACGCCCGTCCAAACTGGTGGCGCCAGCCTCAAGCCTGCCCCCGTCAGGATCGCGGGTTGGAAGCGTGCCCAGCCGATCTTGGATCACACACCGACGCGTGAGCCAGAAGCCGCTGCGTCGGGCGTCCGTCACCTCCCGACCTACACTGACGCCGCAACGCCGCCGTAGCTCAACTGGCAGAGCGCGTGATTTGTAATCTCGAGGTTGCGGGTTC
>CAZDYM010000338.1:0-3002 GCA_964509325.1 uncultured Phycisphaeraceae bacterium | reverse complement strand
TTGTATCGGGTCGAGGACATGGTGGAAAAGCCGTCTCCCGCCGACGCGCCCTCCACCCTGGCGCGCCTCCTCTG
Organism: uncultured Phycisphaeraceae bacterium; assembly: GCA_964509325.1. Classification (GTDB taxonomy): domain Bacteria; phylum Planctomycetota; class Phycisphaerae; order Phycisphaerales; family UBA1924; genus JAFLCM01. The sequence continues at coordinate 2,928 of CAZDYM010000338.1, read as the reverse complement.
GACCGGGGGCTTCGGCGTGTGGCTGTTCGTCGTCCTCAGCATGCTCTCCTTCGACCCCGCCGACCCCCCGGGCACCGCCGCCGCGCCCGCCCGAGACATCCACCAGATCCAGAACTGGGGCCGACAGGTCGGCGCTTACGTGTCCCACGAACTCTTCACCATCCTCGGCTCCGGCGCCTGGATCGTCGCCGTCACCGCCGGCGGCTGGCTCCTCCACGTCGCCTTCCGCGGACCGGTCCGCCAGGTCGTCATCCGCGGCCTGGGGGTCCTCATCCTCGCTGTCGCCTTCTCCTCGTTCCATGCACTCTTTGCGCCATCGCTCAGCCGCATGCCCGAGGGCGGCGGCGGGCTCGTCGGCATCTCCGTCGTCCACGAACTCACGCTTCGCTTCGGGCTGATCGGGGCCGCCATGTGGCTGCTCTTCGGCGGGTTCATCGGGGCCACCGTCGCCTTTGACCACTACGTCATCACCGTCCCCCGCGAACTGTTCCGCAGGTCCAGGCCCGCCCTCGGGCTTGCCGCCGGAGCCGCCCGCTATGTCGGCGGCAAGGTCATGAGCCCCGGCTCGACCGCCGTCCGCGTCAACGACGTCGACGACGACAAGCGCCTCCGCCTCGCCGGCCTCGGCGTCGCGCCCGACGGCACCATCGTCCCCGTCGGCGCGAGACTCTCCAAAAAGAAGCCCGCACCCGTCGAAGCCATCGATGAAGACGCCGGCGGCCTCGGCGGCGGCATCTCGTTCGACCCCGACGACGAAGCCTCCCTCAAGCCCCGGACCGCCCCCGGCAAAGCCGGCAGGGGCCCCGCGCCAGCCCCCGCCGGAACCGACGGCGACGACCAAGCACGCCCCCTCGCCCAGGCCGCGCTCGACGACGAACAGCCCGACGACGCCGACGACCCCATCGCCGACGCCCCGGCGGTCTTCAGTGAAGAAGCCCTCCGCGAGAAGATCGCCCGACTCCCCATCCAGTTCAACAACGCCAACAAAAAGTCCGCCAACGAGAGCGACCTCGACGCCCTCCGCGCCCAGCGAAAGAGCGAAGAAGAAGCCGACCGCAACTACGTCTTCCCCGGACTGGACCTGCTCTCCGAGCCCGAGCAGAACTTCTCCGCCGAGATGGAGGTCTACGTCCGCGAGCAGGCCACCGCCCTCGAAGCCGCGCTCCACCAGTACGACATCGACGGCGAGGTGGTGGGCATCGAGTCCGGCCCCGTCATCACCCTCTACCAGGTCCGCCTCGCCCCGGGCACCAAGGTCTCCAGCATCCAGACCGTCGCCAGCGACATCGCCCGCGCTCTCAAGGCCGTCAACCTCCGCATCGTCCCCAACACCGAGGGCCTCGACACCGTCGGCGTCGAGGTCCCCAACCGCAAAAAGGAAAAGGTCCGCCTCAAGGAACTCATGACCGCCAGCGAACTGACGGCCAAGATGAAACTCCCCCTGTTCCTGGGCAAGGACGCCAGCGGCACCCCCCTTATCGTCGACCTCGCCGGCCTCCCGCACATGCTCATCGCCGGCACCACCGGCTCCGGCAAAAGCGTGTGCATGAACGCCATCATCATGGGCTTCCTCTACACCCAGAAGCCCAGCGACCTCAAGCTCGTCCTGGTCGATCCCAAGATGGTCGAGCTCTCCCAGTTCAAGGACATCCCGCACCTCATGTGCCCCGTCGTCACCGAGATGGGCAAGGCCGCGGCGATCCTCGAGTGGGCCGTCAACAAAATGGACGAACGCTACGAACTGCTCGCCGAGGCCGGCTGCCGCGACATCTCCAGCTACAACGCCCTGGGCTGGGACGAGATCAAGGCCCGCTTCAACCCGCAGAACGAACTCGAAGAAGCCAAGATCCCCCGCAAACTCCCCTACATGGTCTTCGTCATCGACGAACTGGCCGACCTCATGATGACCAACAAGGAGGTCGAGTCCTCCATCGTCCGCATCGCCCAGAAGGCCCGCGCCGTCGGCATCCACCTCATCCTCGCCACCCAGCGCCCGCAGGCCAACGTCGTCACAGGCCTCATCAAGTCCAACATGCCCGGACGCATCGCCTTCAAGGTCGCCAGCGGCATGGACTCCCGCATCGTCATGGACCAGAAGGGCGCCGAACTCCTCCTCGGGCAGGGCGACATGCTCATGCTCACCCCGCGGTCCTCCACCGCCATCCGCGCCCAGGGAACGCTCGTGGACGACGGCGAAACCCGCCGCGTCGTCAAGTTTGTCAAAGAGCACTCCGCCCCGTCCTTCGAGCGATCCCTCGTCGGCATCCGCAACAGCGGCCTGGGCAAGGTCAACGGCAACTTCAACACCGCCGCCCCCGAAGAGGCGGAGCAGAAGGCCATGGCCGCCGCCCAGGAAGACCCGCTCTTCGACAAGGCCGTGGAGATCGTCTTGGAAACACGCCGCGGCAGCGTCTCGCTCCTCCAGCGCCGCCTCGCCATCGGCTACACCCGCGCCAGCCGGCTCATCGAACTCATGGGCATCGTCGGCATCATCGGCGAGCACAAGGGCTCCGTCGCCCGCGAGGTCGTCATGTCCGAGGCCGAGTGGGCCGCCATCAAGGAACTCCTCTCCCGCGAGGGCATGACCGACCGCGACCCCAACCTCTTCGGCTCCGTGCCCACCGCCGGCCCCGAGCCGCGCGCTCCAGCCAACGATCTCGGACTCGACGACCCGGACGCGGGCGAAGCCGCGGCGTCGATTCAACCCCGCGGCACCGGGGGCCCTCCGCCGGAACTCACGGCACCCACGCCAAAGAAAGACGAGGCGTTCAACCCTGAACAGGACGACGATGAGCAACCGCCCGCCGGCGGCTCGGGCACAAAGCCCGCCGTGAAGGCGGACACCACCAACGACCCCGTCACCGTCGCCGCCGCGGCCGCGAGGAACTGGGCCGGCGCCGCCCTGAGCCCCCCGGCCGTCGCCGCCGT
>CAZDYM010000337.1:0-3005 GCA_964509325.1 uncultured Phycisphaeraceae bacterium | reverse complement strand
GGGGGGGGGGGGGGGGGGGGGGGGGGGGGGGGGGGGGGGGGGGGGGGGGGATGGGCCGTTGGGGAAGGAGCCGACGCGCGGGCGTCGTGTGGTGGGCGCGGTCGTTGGCGCGGGGTTCGTCGGCGTGCTACAACTGCCGGGACCGTCGGGGCTGAGAGGTTGTCAGCGAGCGGCGCGCCCGTGGGCCGACCCGCGTGAGTTTCGCACCCCGGTCGGGCCACCACCGACCTGAAAGGGGGAAGAGGATGATAGTCTACTTCGCGTCGGATTTGCTCTGGGCGAGCAAGATCAAAGCGACCGCCGACGCGATCGGCGTGGCGGCCCGACCCGTCCGGGATACGACCATGCTGGACGCGCGGCTGGCGGATTCCGAGGTGCGGGGATTGATGCTGGACCTGGACGCGCCGGAGCGGGCGTTCGAACTGCTGGCGCACCTGAGGACGCGTCAAAAAGAGGCTGAAATGCAGGCAAAGCTGGCGGCGGTGCGGGTGTGCGCCTTCGGGCCGCACGTGAACACGGCGGACCTGGAGCGGGCGGCGCGCGAGGGGTGCGACCCGGTGCTGACGCGGGGTGCGATGGATCGATCGATGGAGCGGGTGTTGAGGTTTTTGGAGGGGGCGGAGTAAAACGGTTTACTCAGTGCGCGTGCGCCGCCGCGCGTGAACCGGGGCCCGCGACGCGGGCCCATGATGGATGCCGGGTGGGGAGCCTCTGGTGATCGCGCCGGATGAGCGGAGCGTCCACGGAGTGGTGGCGCGGCGCTGACTTCGCTCGCGCGCTTGGCGGTTGGTTCCGCTCACACCGTCACGCCACCTGGGCTACTCGAAAGGTCGCGCCGGCGTTCCCTGTGTCGGGCCTGGTTTCTTCCAGGGCGATGTAGTGTCGGGGAACTCGGGGGCCGAAGCGGCAGAGCAGTTCGTGCGTGATCGTGCCGGCCTGCTTGGCCAGGGTGGGGAGGTGGTTCGGCGCGGTGCGGTCGTTGCCGACGATCTCGACCCAGCTTCCGACGCCGAGGCCCGTCTCGGGGAGGTCGGTCAGGTCGATGGTGATCTGGTCCATGCTGACGGTGCCGATCTGGGGCACGTAGGCCCGCAGGCCGCTGGCCAGTTCGACGCCGACACGGGCCTTGTTGGAGAGTTGTCGCGGGTATCCGTCGGCGTAGCCCACGGGGACCAGCGCGAGTCGTGTGCGGCGTTTGGCGCGCCAGGTGCAGCCGTAGCCCACGGGGGTGCCGGGCTCGATCCACTTGGTCTGCACGATTCTGCTGACCCAGCGCACGGCGGGGTGGAGTTCGCTCGCGAGGGTGAGGAGTTCGATGTTGTGGGGGTCGGCGAAGTCTTCGGCGGCGTAGCCGAGCAGCCCGTGCCCGATGCGGACCATGCGCCGGTGCAGGGCGCGGGAGCGGAAGCAGCCGTGGGTGCTGGCCTGGTGGATGAGGCAGTCCTTGGGGATGCGGCTGGAGGCGGCGTCGAGGAGGCGGTCGAAGGACTCGGCCTGGGCGCGGGTCTGCGCGGCGTCGGAATCGGAGGCGGCGCAATGGGTGAAGATGCCGGCGAGGCGGAGGCGGGGATGCTCGGCGGCGCGGGTGATGAGGGTCAGCGCGTCGGCGGGGGCGGCTCCGCCGCGGCTCATGCCGGTATCGACCTCGACGTGGACGGGGACGGTGACGCCGAGGGCCTGGGCGATGTCGGCGACGGCGTTGAAGGTGTCGTGGTCGTGGAGGGTGAGGTGGACCTGCCCTGTGATGAGGGCGCGGTAGAGGGGGTCGGCGCGTTCGAGTTCGCGGACCGGCATCAGGATAAGAATGGGCAGGTTGCCGGGGAGACTCGCGTCCACCAGCGCCCGCGCCTGGTCGGGTGTGTAGACGGCGATCATCTCAAGGCCGGCGATGGCGAGGCGTTTGGCGAGGCGGACGGCGCCGAGGCCGTAGCCGTCGGCCTTCAGCACGGCACACAGGGCGGTGGCGGGGCCGATGGCTCGTCGGAGGACGGCGACGTTGCGTTCAACGGCGGAAAGGTCGACCTCGATGCGGCTGGTGAAGGTCACGGTGGCTCCGACGGGACGGGGAGGCACGACGGCGTCCCGCCTGGCGCGCGGCGCGGACGCGGGGTTTGGGTTCCGAGTCGGTGCTCGGCACCAACAAAGAAAGGCGAAAGGCCTGTCGTTCAGGACGGATGAGGGGGGGCGTTCACCCGGAGGGCTTTCCGGGGATTGTTGTATCGACCCCGCGGGCGCGCTAGCATGACAACGACGGAATCCCGCCGGGAAAAGCGGGAACACTGACGCCGCCGACCATGTGTCGGACATCTCGCGGGCCCATCGGCGGCGGCCCGCTCAACCTGTAAGCCTCGGCGGCGCGCCCCGTCCAGGATGGTTCGCACCCGACGCCTCCGCCCGGTCTCCTGCGTGACGATGGGCGAGGTGAGGCGTCCCGTGCAAGTCATCCGCCAGGAAGGGGCCGTCACCGGCGCGGGACGCTGCACCCCTCATGACCTTCGACGCCCCGTCGTCTGATTCCATCCCCGAAACGGGCGGCCACACGGCCACCCCCCCGGCGGATACCCCCCCGGCGGATACCACCCCGGCAGAGAGCCACCCGGCGGAACTCACCCCGGAGAGCCGGTCCGAATCCGGTGCCACGGGTGGTGTGGCGCGCGGTGCCGATGCCGCCGCCGGGACTGGGGAGGGAGCCTTGAAGAAGAAGCGCCGGCGGCGCGGCGGTCGCAACCGGAAGAAGAAGGGAGCGGGCGCGGCGGGTCACGGCGGCGCGGGCGATCCCGGGTCAGGCCCGTCGGGCGACGACGGGTCCGACGGGTCCGCGGAGGAGGAGGAGGAGGGGGCGGAAGACGGATCGGAGAAGGGTCGCGCGGCGGGGGCTCCGCCGCGGGAGACGGCCCCTGCGCGGGGGTTGGAACCGACGGGCGCGGGGAGGGATGATCGTGACGGGCGTGATGATCGGCATCGCGGCGGCGGCGGCGGCGGGCGCGATCGGCGCAACCAGCGCG
>CAZDYM010000336.1:0-3009 GCA_964509325.1 uncultured Phycisphaeraceae bacterium | reverse complement strand
AGGTCGGCGGACGGCACGCATGCCGACCTCTCTCCCGCGAAGTCTGCGGTGCATCCGCGCCGGTTCCAAGTGGCGCGGCCCGCAATCCGAGGGGACAGCCGGGAAGGCGTCGGTTGAACAGCCCGGCGTCGGCCCGTGGTCGCGCCGTCAGAACTGCGCCGCGGTGAACGTCTTCCCGGTGGTGGCTGGGTCCCACGTCCACGACTTGCCGCGCCTGGCCTCGTACCACTCCCACAGTTCGAACCAGTAGGAACGGAACCGGTGGGCCCCGAAGGGTGCGAAGTGGGCGTCCACCTGCTTCATCACCTGCTGCTGGGTGCCCTCAAAGCCGAGCACCGTGCGACCGTGGCGGACGCTCTCGGAATCCAACGGAAGGCGGTGGTAGCGCCCCAAAAGTTGCATGATGTTGGCCGCGGCGTACGGGCCGATCCCGGGCAGGTCGATCAGGGCCCGGTGCAGTTCGTCATCGGGGGTGGCGGGGTCTTCGAACCACGCGGCGTCAAGGTCGCCCGATGCCGCCATCTTCGCCAGTTCCACGAGCCGCTTGTCGCGATAGCCGACCGAGCAGCGGGCGCGGAGCGTGGCGGGCCGGGTGCGGGCGAGCTGAAGCGGGGTGGGGAAAGCCGGGTTGAACGCCTGGCACAGTTTGCGGTTCATGATGATGGTGCTGGGCCAGGCCACGTTGCAACTCGTGACGGTCTTGACGATGTCCTCGAAGAAGGTGGGCGAGCGCATGAGGCGGCCCCGCCCGGAGCGTTTCCAGCGCGGGTCGAGGCGGTGGAACTCCCGCACGCCGTTGTCGTCTAGGCTCAGCATGCGCCGGAGCTGGGCGGTCGCCTGGGCTTTCTCGGGGCGCGCAAGGGCCCGGTCGGTGACGACCCGCAAGGGCGAAGAGACGCCGTCGGGTTGCACGATGGTGAACGTGGCGACGCCGCCTTCGAGGTTCAGCGGGCGGGTGAGAGCGCGGCGCGCGGGGTCCCAGCGGTTGGGCATCAGCAGGAAATAGCCGTACGAGCAGAAGTCGCGGTGGAAAAGGTAGCCCGGCGGGGTGGGGATGGTGAAGCGCATGGGCAGGGCGTCGGGGCGCGAAGGCACGGAGCGGGGTGGCAGAAAGACCGGAGTGATCCGAGCGCGCGGTCGCTGGGCGCGGGTCGGGCGGCAGGCTGGCCACTCCGCGCGGGCGTGCGTCGGGCCCCGCGCGCCTTCTTACCCCACCTTGCTCGCCACCCGCGGGATCAGGAGCGTCGCGAGGTTCACGCACAGCCGGTCGGCCAGGCGCGAGAACATCTCGTAGTGCCGGTCCATGGACTGGCGATAGGCGTCCATGGTGACGCCCGCCGAGGCGCACGCCTCGGGGCCTTCCTGGGCCATGTACTCGTTGGCGGATTCGCGGTCGAGCTCGAAGTGGTACTGGAAGCCGTAGGTCCGCATGCCGACGCGCATCGCCTGCACCTTGCACGACGGGCTCGAAGCCAGGACGACCGAGTCGGGGGGCGGCTGCGTCACTTCGTACCCGTGGCTCTGGAACTGGCGGGACTTCCAGGCGATCCCGGCGAGAATGGGGTCGGTGTGCCCCGCCGGGGTGATGCTCACTTCGACCATGCCGAGTTCCGGGGCCGGCATCTTCGCGACCGTGCCGCCCAGGGACGCCGCGATGAGCTGGTGCCCCAGGCACACGCCGATGACCGGGATCGCCCGCGCGTGGGCCCCCTTCAGGTAGTCCATCTCGGCGGCCATCCACGGGATCGGGTCGCCCACGTTTTGCGGGCCTCCCAGCGAGACCACCGCTTCGACGTTGTCGTAGTCCTGAGGGACGGCGTCGCCCGAATCGAGCCGGCGGATGTCGAGGCGGAAGCCGTGATCGCGGAGCGTGAGCCCGAGGCGTCCGGGCTTGCCGAGGTTCCAGTGCTGGAAGACGATGATGGACATGGCCAGAGGATAGCGACCGCCGGGCGGGCCGAGGGATGACCCGGCGCGGGTGGTCGGGTCACTCCGCGTGGTGGAACGGGCGAGAAGCCCGCCGGTCGTGTGTCGGGCGTGCCGGGAAGCCGCCCCGCCGCTCAGCGCCGACGGCGCAGCGCCATCAGCGCGACGGGCGCCAGCCCGAGCGCGGCGGGAGCGGGCACGATGCGCACGTTGTCGATGTCGAATCGGACCGTCACGTTCTGCCCGGCCAGGCCTCCCGGCGTCGCGCCGAACTGCATGCGGGCGACCTGAGGGAAGATGCCGGCGTAGGTGGCGCCGGGCTCGGGCACGAAGGGCGACCCGGGCCCGATGGCCAGGGTGACGCTGGTCCACGCGCCCGGGGCGACGGCGGCGGGGGCGAAGAGGATGATGCCGGGGAACGCCGGGGCGCTCAGCGCCGTCCAGCGGACGAAGAGGTCGAGCGAAGCCGGCGCGTCGTGCCGGATGTCAAACGAAAGGGTGGTGACGTTGTTGGTGACCCAGTTGCCGAAGAAGGCGCCGCCCGAGGCGTTGGTGGTGTTCTGGGCCCGCAGGATGGCGGGGGTGGAGTCGGGGGTGGTGCCGGCGAAGTTGAAGGTGGTGGAGGCGTAGGCCGAGCCGTCCGGCCCGCCCGCTCCGACCGCCGTGAGCGGCGCGTTGGCGGAGTTGGTCCACGAGGCGTTCCCGCCCGCGAAGGTCTCGGTGAAGGGGACGGTCAGCGCCGAGACGGCGGAACCCGCCGACAAGGCCCACAGCGCCGACACGAAGACGCGGATGCTCTGCATGATGTTCTCTCTTCCTGAGGTTGATGACCATTCGACGGGTGCGATGGCCCGCCGGAACGCTGCCGACGGCTCATCGAAACTCCGATCCGTGCAGGTCGCAGTCTATCCTGGTGCGGCCCGCTGTCGAGGGCCCGCCCACTCTCGGTCGCGGATCGAGCACGGTCCGAAAACCCCCATCTTCACAGCCGCTCGGGTTCGGGAGGGTTTCAAGACGGGGCCGCGAGGTTCCGCGCCGCTCACATGCTCCGTCGGTGCCCGGCCCCCCGCCACGTTCAAGCCG
>CAZDYM010000335.1:0-3032 GCA_964509325.1 uncultured Phycisphaeraceae bacterium | reverse complement strand
GGGGGCGGGGGTGGGGGCGGGGGGGGCGGTCCGCCTCCCCCGGTCGGGCTCGGCCCTGGCGCGATGGTCGTTGGAAGTCCGTTGGGGCCGATGGCAGCAAAGCCGGCGCGGACGCGGGACGGCGCGGCGAATGAGCGGGCGCGGCGTCGGCGTCGGCGGATCACGCCCGAATCCTCGTCGGCGGTCTGCGGCGCGTCCGACAGTGCGCCGAGCCCGGCGAGTCCGAGAGATTGGGGCGACATACCCGCGAGCCAAGATTGGACGGCGGCGGCGTAGTGCTCGGGGTTCGTTCTCATGGGCTCGGCCTCACGTCGTAAACTTCTCGGTCACGTTGCGCGTCACGCCGAGCCGGAGCGCGATTTCCGCGAATCCAAAGATGTTCTTCCCCGATCCGGCGGCGACAAGCCCGGGGGTCTGGCGGACGACCAGGGCGACATCCAGACTCATGTTTCTAACGATGCGGTATTGTTCCGCCCCGCCCGTCCAGTCGCGTTCGATCATGCCCGGTACCGTGTCATTGAGTTTGCCGGTCGGGAAGGGCTGACAGAATGCGTAGGGCGGCGTGCTCCGCGCGTTCAACATGCCGGGGAAGGCGGGATTTCCTGAGCCGTCGTCGGCGACGCCAGCGGCGGCGCAGGGCAGCGCCTCCCATGTTCCGACCGACCGGAAGGGCAGATTTCGGGAGACGATGATACGGGCGGCGAACCCGCTCGCGTTGCCCCAGCCCACGGCGGTAACGCCTCCGAATGCGGCGTCGGTGTCGCAGGGCCGGAGCGACGCGGAAAGCCCGGCGAGCGTGAACTCCTGGCCGATGTCGTCGGGGCGGATGCGGCGGAGTCCGTACCAAAGCGCGTCCCCGTTCGTCGCGCTGATCGAGGTCGGAAGCCCGATCACGGAGAAGTACGCGCGCTCGACTATGAACGTGGGCAGGTCGTCACGTATCGCGGGGGACGTGTCGCGGGCGCGGGGGCGTGGCGGGTTCTGGTCGATTTCGCTCCCTGGGTGCGCGGTCCGTCGCGCGGCCTCAAGCGCTCGGCGGCCTGAGTCCGGCGCGGGCATCCCCGCGAAGGGGATGCCGTTGGCGTTTTGCGCGGTGTCGCGGGCGTAGGGGTTCACGGTCTGTTCCGGCTGGCGTGCGTGTGGAGCGCCCGGGGCTTAGCGCTGGCGTACAAACTGCTGACCGAGCAAGGCGATTTCCGCCTTCACTTCCGTCGCGGCGGTCCCGTTCACGATCACACAGTTGATCGTGGTACCCGCCGCGATGGTTCGCCAGACGGGGAGCGGGAAGGGGTGGATACCGTCCCCTAGCACGAGGTTCGCCGGGATGGGCTCGTCAAACCAGTCCCGATTTCCGCTCGTGAAGTTGATGCGACACTGGCGGAGCGGCGCGAAGGTGTTCGCGCTCGCGGTCTGGCTCGCGCCCGACCCGTAGTAGAGCGGGCTCCCCGCCAGCGCTCCGCCTTCGGCCTGCGACGCAAAGATGTTTCCCTGAAGGTAGCGGACTTCAAGGTCGTACGTCGCGTCGATGTCGGCGCGGGCCTGCCCGGTCGCGCCGACGGCGATTTCGTTCGTGAAGTCGATGAGGATGCCGCCGAATCCGAAGGATGGGCGCTGGTTGGTTCCGGGCTTCATGGTCTGCATGGGTCGGGCCTCGCGTGGGGTCGGATGGAAACCGCGCCTGCGCCTGTCGGCGCTGGCACGGCGCACGGTTGTTTGGCTTAGACGTTGCCGGTGGTGATGAGGACCCCCTCCAACGAGACGCACCACGTCAACGAGTTGGTCGTCAGAACGTTGGTCGCGTTCCAATCAATGGTCACACTCAGGGTGCGCCCGCGGCTGAGCCAGACCCAGGGCGTAAGGTCCCACCCATTGAAGCGGTCGGGGCTGCCGTTGTTGGCGGCGATGGGGGCGTACACGTTGGTCGAGTTGACCCCGCCGATAGCGCCCCCCGGCCACACGCCGGACCCGGAAGCGAAGCGATGCACCCCGTACACGTTGTCCACGATCTTTCGTTGACCGATGGCGCAGTTCACGCGGCCCGTGTTCAGGAGGGCACGCACTTCTTCGCAGTTGGTCACGCTGAGCGGCGTCGCGCCCGCGCCGATGGCGTTGGTTCCGGGTGCCGTGGTCGGCGCCTGCGCCGCGGTGCAGTTCGCGATGGCGTCGATCTTGAGTTTCATCCCCCAAAAGAACTCGTCATCGTTGATCTGCCCCGGCTGGCGCAGGTTGGAGACGAAGTCGGCGGGGGTATCGAGAAAGAAGGTCAGGCGTTCCGGCGACGCGGACGCGGCGCGAGCGGCAACAGTCTTGAACGCCTGAAGGCACGTGTGCGTCGTGTTGTACAGGATGGGGTCCGGGGCCTCGTTGTTCATGACGCGGAGAGCGGCCTCGGACAGCGCCGGGGAGCAACCGGGGAACGAACGGACTTCGGACGGGCGGTAGCGCATCTGGAGCATGGGTTTATCCTTCAACCGTGCGAGGTCTCGGGAAGTGGGGGAGGCACGCGCTCCCCCGGTGTGGGCTTAGGCGTACTGCTGCTCGGCGAAAGTGGCGGGGCTGGCGTCGTTGAACCCAGCGACGCCTTCGGGCAGCAAGGCGGCTTCTTCGTTGAAGCCTTCCAGCGCGTCGAAGTCGTCGATGTACCCGATGCCAGCGGTCCCGGCACGCGGCGCGGTCAGGCGGTTGATCTGGTCGGCGAACAGCGCGAGCACGCCCCCGGCCAGGATGCCGGCGCTGACGTTGCGCGCGACGCCGGTTCCCATGAAACGCCTTCCGAGCATGTAAGTGCCGGCGGCGATAGCGGCGGTCGTGGCGAATCGCTTGAGATTCGTGTTTTGGAGCGCCGGGGGAAGTCGGTTCAGAACGAAGTTGTTCAGGACGACGCCCCCGGCGACGCCGAGCGCGGCGGGGATAGCGCCTCCGGGAACCAAGCGGTTGATGAAGCCGAGCCCACCCCCGCCCTGGCGGGCGCGGCGGGCAGAGCGCCGCGCGGCACGGGGCGGGGAGGTGTAGCGGCGGGCGGTCTTGCGCGA
>CAZDYM010000334.1:0-3034 GCA_964509325.1 uncultured Phycisphaeraceae bacterium | reverse complement strand
TCTTTGCAGCCCGGCGGCGCGCGGCACCTTCACGGTTCACCCCGCCCCGGGCGGCGCCATTTCCCGCAGCACCGCGCGGACCGGGCTCGCGTCCGCGCCGATCAGTTTCAGCGGCACCGCGATCAGTTCGTACACCCCATCCGGGACCTCCGCGAGGACCAGCCCCTCGATGATCGCCATCTCGTGGCGCAGGAACGCCTTGTGGGCGGGGAGGTCCTTGCTGTCGAACAGGTCGACGCTGGGGGCGTCCACGCCGATGAGTTTCACGCCCATCTCGAACATCAGGTCCACGAGTTCCGGGCTCAGGGCGGCGAAGTCGCGGTTCCAGTTCTTGAAATCCGGGAACGTCCCGGTGCGGATGATGACGCGCGGGGCCTCGATGGCGGCCTCGACCTGCTCGGGCATGACCCGCGTGCCGCGCGGGGCGTCGACGCTGATGACCTGGCACTCGCCGATATACAGATCGAGCGGCATCATGTCGATGGTCGGGGCGTCGAGGCCGTAGTGGCTGGGCGCGTCGGCGTGGCTGCCCATGTGCGTCGTCGAGCGGATCACGCTCGTCGTCACGGTGCTCCCGGTCTTGATGTGACCGGTCACCGTCCGCGTGTACCCCACGTCGCCGGGCCACACGTTCAGGCGCTCGTCCACGGGCGGCGAGATGTCGTAGATCCTTCGGTGCATCCCGACAGCCTACCCACGGAAGGCCCCGCGTGCTGCGAGACGGCGCCCTCCGCGCGGGCGAACGGGGCCCGGCGGATCACTCGGACACCGGCTCTTCCTTGAAGACCTGCCCCAGCGCGAACAGCAGGAGCCCGATGACCGCCACCCCCACCACGACCATGAGCATCGGCAGGTACGCCGACAGCACCACCGGAATCCCCGGGGGCCACAGGAACGAGAGCGCGTCGAACACCGCGACCGCGGCGGGGTCCGCGTTCCCGCGCGAGATCGAGTGAATCCCGAGCGCCCCTCCGCCCCGGGCGTACACGCCGACCGCCATCCCGCCGATCGAGAACACGCCGACGGAAAGCCCGCCAGCGCTCACAACCCCGAGCGCCCGCCCGCCCAGCGCGATCACCCCCGTCGCGGTGTCGCCGATGGAGATGAACCCCCGCGCGTGCCCGAACATCTCGCCCGCGTCGGGGCGCGGCCCGGTGGCGACGTCGACGAAGGGCATCCCGAACACCGTCGCGCTCGAACGGTACCGCCGCGACCGCATCCCCCGCGGCAACACCGCCGACGTCACCCGCGCCAGAACCTCGACGAGCGGGCGCCCGCACTCCGGGCAGCGCCCGCTCTCCGTGCTCGCCGAGAGGTCGTACAGGCAGTTCGAGCAGTACGGCGTCCCCACCGGCAACCTCGGCTGCGAAGCGGTGCCGAGCGGTCCGGGCGATGGGCCGGGGTGCGCGCTGACCATGCGGGCATGGTACCGCGGCGGGGCCGCGCCACGGACAATCCCCGAGCGAAACAACTGAGCCCGAAGCCGGGCCCGACTCGGAAACTTCTCGCAAGCGACGCCCGCCGCTCACGCTCCGGGTTCGGTTCCCGGCTCAACCCCGCGCCGCGACAAGCTCCCGCGTCGGCCTCCTGGCCAGCGCGCGCACCTGCGGCCAGGCGCTCAGCACCGCCAGGGCGACGAGGATCACCCAGCCGCTCGCAACCGCGCCCCACGGGACGACGAACCGCGTGCTCAGCCCGAGGAGCTGGTGGTGCATGCGGAACCCAGCGAGCGAAGACTGAAGCCCCAGCAGCGTGCCCAGCAGGCACGCGGTGAGCGCCACGAGCAGCACCTCGCCGACGACCAGCCGGGTGAGGACGCCCCGTTCGGCGCCGACGGCGCGGAGCACGCCGAACTCGAAGCGGCGCGCGTCGATCCCCGCCGCCACGATGTTGCCGACCCCGAAGCAGGCGATCAGCATGGCGGCGACGGCGATGATCGAGGCGATGAGCAGCCCCTCGTCACCGATGCGCCCGATCATCGCCTTGACCTCGCGCGCGCTGCCCACCACGGCCCCCGGGCCCACCGCGTCGCGCAGGCCCTTCACGACCGCCGCGTCGTCGGCGTCCGGCTTCATCCCCACCTGGATGAGGTGGATCGCCTCGCTCCCGAACACGCGCTTGAGGTCCTCCCGCGAGCCGAAGACCGCGCTCATGGCCTCCTCGGCGTACTGCTTGCCGATGTCGAAGAACCCGTTGAGGAGCTCCAGTCCCGGGCTGCTCACGGCGCCGACGATCTCGAACTCGTGCCGCACGCCCTTGTGCGTGATCGGGAACATGTCGCCGACCTTGACCCCGCTCTGGGCGCGGAGAAACTCCTTGGCCACCAGCACGGCCCCGCCCTCGATCAGACGGCGCTTGGCGCGTTCGGGATCGCCCGCTTCAAACCGAAGGTTGGCGAGCTTGAAGAACGGTTCGACCTCGAACGCGACGAACGAGGTGCGCCGCGTCCCGAAGCCGCCGATGCCGAAGGTGGTGTTGCCCTCGATCCGCAGCAGCGCGATCGCGCACGTGCCCTCGACGCCGGGGATCGCCTCGATCGAGGCCCGCGTTCTTTCGTCGAAGCCGTTCCAGGATTGCACGAACGCGTCCGGGAACCTGAACCCGCCCAGGAAGTCGCGGAACACCGCCCCACCCACCGTCCAGATCACCGTCATCATCGACAGCCCGATCATCAGCGCGCCGGCGGTGAAGCCGTTGCGGAACGGGTGCTGCGCCGTGAAGCGGCCCAGCAACGCGCCGCCCGCGGGCAGCCCGAGCCCCCGCGCGATCACCGGCGCGCCCAGCCGGCTCACCATCAGACACAGCGGCACCCCGAGCAGGAAGTACCCCACGAACATCGCGGGCAGCCCCGTCAGGATGTACGTCCAGAAAGAAACCTCCGCGTCCGGGATCACCAGGATCGAGACCAGCTGCCACGCCAAACCGATGAGACCCGCGGCGGCGCACAACGCCACCCACTTCATCTTCACTCCTCCCGCGTGGCTGGCGACGGCGCCCAGCGGCGTGGTCCGGGCCGCCCGCCACGCCGGCCACA
>CAZDYM010000333.1:1813-3042 GCA_964509325.1 uncultured Phycisphaeraceae bacterium | reverse complement strand
GCCAACGCGCGCCAGCGCGTCCTCCAATCCATGGCCCGGAACATCGCCCGCGTCGCACGCGCGGGCGCCCGCACCTCCGAAGCCGCTCCCGGCGGCGAATCGTGGGCGGCCATCGAGCAGCGCTGGAAAGACCGCGCCGAGAGCATCCCCACGCGGCTCGAGCCCCCGGAACCCGCGCCGTGATCCGCCGATTCGCGAGCCCACGGCGCGCCTCGACGGGCCGGATCCGCGTCGGGCCCTACTTCTTCTTCCGCTTCTTCTCGAACAGGTCGCCGATGCCCCTGATGACCTCCTCCACGCCTCCGCCCGCGCCCGCCGCCGCGTCGCCCGGCAGCTTGATGATGTCCTTCCCCAGACGCTCCCAGTCGACGTCCGTCCTGGGGTTGTCGATGTCGCCGGTGACCTTCAGCGGGATCGAACTCACGTCGCGCAGCCCCGGAAGGCTGCCCAGGCGCAGCGCCCCGGAGATCTCGTCGGCCAGCGCGAACACCGGGACCCACACCGTCAGCCGCATCTTCCGCTTCACCAGGTCGACCTGGCCCTCGGTGGCCAGCTCGAACTCGCCCGTGGGCATGACGAAGCGCTCATAGTTCACCACGCCCCGGCGCACGCTCGCCTTGAACGGCGGGACCTTCTGGCCCACGCTCCCGAACGCGCGGTTGCTGGTGGCCTTGAGAATCTCGCCGAAGAAGTCCGAACTCTGGAACTGCACCGTGCCCAGGTCGAAGACCAGGTCGGCGTTGAGTTTCGACAGGTCGCCGTCCAGCGGCGCGGTGAGCCCGTCGGCGGTGATGACCGCCGGCTTGTCGTCGGCGGTCTTCTCGACCTTGCTCAGGATCGGCACCACCGTGCTGATGTACCGGTTGCTCGCCTCGGGGGTGATGCGGGTCATCCGCGCGACCACCTGCCTCGACGCCACGAACACCCCGTCACGGACCTCGCCCGCGGCGTTCGCCTCGGCGTTGTCGGCCTTCAACGCCGCCGTCAGCGAGCCGGAGCGCTTGCTCAGGCGCTCGGTGCTCAGCGCCGCGTCCACCCGCGCGCCGAGCAGATCAACCAGCGCGCCGCCCTGGCCGGCCAGGGCATCGACCAGCGCCGTGGGCAGCCCGCCGACGATCTCCGACGTCACCGTCGCCGCTTCGGGGGTCGGCTTGCCGGTCGCGTCGGCGATGCCCTCGAGCGTGCCCTTGATCGAGAGCGGCTTGGTGGAGCCGTCCACCCCTGCCCCG
>CAZDYM010000333.1:0-1796 GCA_964509325.1 uncultured Phycisphaeraceae bacterium | reverse complement strand
CCTGCCCCGCCCACCCCTGCCCCGCCCGACGGGGCCCCGGGCTTGCCGCCCGCGGGCAGCCCGGTCAGTTTCACGCCGGGGGTGGAGAGTTCAAACTGCGCCCGCCCGCCCGGCAGTGTGACCACGCCGCCGGTCAGGTCGCCCAGATCGGCCTCAACCCCGCCCGGCGCCGACAACGCCAGCCCCGGCGCCCGGAAGCCCAGATCGACCCGGAACACGCCCGGGTCCAGCAGCCTCTCGGCTGGCCCGAGGTTCAGCGCCCGCACCTGCAGGCTCATCGGCACCGGGCGCATCAGCCGCGCCGTCGGCTCGCCGTCGGCCCCGGTCAACAGGTACTGGTTCGCCAGCGCCGGGTCGAGCGTCCATGCAGCGCTGAACGGCTGCACCCGCGTCCCGTGCTGGTTCACCCCCGCCGTGACCTTCGTCCGCAGCCGCGGCGATTCCACCACCGTGTTCAGCACCACGCCCTCGCCCACCTGCGGCTCGCGGTTCGCAAGCACCATGACCTTCAGCGTCTCGCCCACCGCGCGGGACAGCAGACCGGGCGTGCCCAACCAAGCGTCGGCGCCGGCGGTGCTGGTGATCTCGACCGTCGCCTCCCGGAGTTCGTCCGGCAGGTTCGCCCCGCCGTCGACACGCCCGGAAAGCAGCGTGACCCCGGGGTTGGCCGGGTCGAAGACCTCGAACGAGGCGGTCACCTCGCCGCCGGGCAGCGCGGGATCGCCGTTCATCACGAGAGCGGCGCCGGCCTTCCGCACCCCGAGGTTGATCGGTCGCGCCCCCGGCGTCCCCGCGCCGAGCGTGGCCGCGTTCAGCACCACCAGATCACCTTCGTTCCGCACCTCCGCCCGGTACGAGCCCAGCGGACGCTTCCCCAGTTCCATCGGGCCGACGATGGGCAGGTTCATCGGCGTCACGCTCGCGAGCAGCACCGCGTCGCCGCGCAGCGCGGGCCGGGGGGTCAGACTCGGAGCCTTGAGAGCGAGGATCGTCTCGGCGGTCTGCGGGGTGACGGTCACGCGGGCCTGGCTCGGGCCCACCACCATCTTGTCCGATGACAGAGCCACCTTGGAACCCGCAGAAACCTGCGGGCTGCTCAGGGTGAAGGCGTACCCGCGCTCGCCCTCCAGGGCCGCGAGCCGCGCGTCGAACGTCCCCCCCAGGGCCGCCTGCGCCAGCGATGCGTTGTCCGGGCTGACCAGCGCGATCAGCGACGACGGCACGTTCGTGAAGTCCATCGACCCGCGCGGGGCGACGGTGCGGAGATCAACCCCGCTCCCCCCAAGCACTGACCCGGCGCCGAGCGTCCCCTTCGCCGTGAAGGGGTTGTTCTGGAACAGCCCGGACGCGTCGAGCGTGAGGTCCGCCCCGCCCTTGCCGTCGAGCACCGCGTCGGCGTTCAGGGCCGCGATCTCCACCCGCTCGGGCGGGCGCGCGCTCCCCGGCGCAACAAGCGTCAATCCGAGCGAGGACGCCTGCACCGACACCCTCGCCCCGACCGTCGCCGGGTCGATCGACGCATCGCCCAGCGCCAGGTCCACGCCCGAGAGCCGCGCCGTCATCGGCGATGAACCGTCGATCACGACCCGGCCCTTCCCCGCCGCCCCCGCGCTCCCCGGCGGGTTCAGCGCCGCGTTCAACACGTCGGCGGGACGGTTCACGGTGAGCGTCAGGCCTTCGCCCAGCGTCTTCACGCGCCCGCCACCGATCTCCACCCCGCCCGCGCCCGTCGCGCCCGGGCTGCTCAGCGTGAACTCGATGCGGGTGGCCCCGCCCGCGCCCCCGCCGGGGGCCGA
>CAZDYM010000332.1:0-3068 GCA_964509325.1 uncultured Phycisphaeraceae bacterium | reverse complement strand
CCCGCCGCCATCCCCGCCCCCTCGGCCCGTCCCGGCCGGGCAGCCCCGCCGGAGCCCGCCGGTGCGCCCGGCCCCTGAACCCGAGATCGAGACCACCATGAACACCGCGTCCATGCTCGCACGCCTTGCCGCAACGTTTGTGCTGGCCGCCTCGCTGGCGGGGTGCCGCCGCGACGGCGGAACGCACGCCGACGACCACGCGCACGATGAACCGAGCGGGCCCGCTTCCGTGGAGGCGGCGCCGACCAACCGCGTGGACATCCCCGCGCCGGTCCGGAGGAACCTCGGGATCACCTTCGTGAAGGTGGAAGCCCGCAACGTCGCCCAGACCCTGCGCGTGCCCGGTGAGTTCGAGTTCCTGCCGACCGCGCGCCGGGAGTATCGGACGCCCATGTCGGGGCGAGTCGAGCTGCTGGTCAGCCAGTACCAGGGGGTTTCGCCCGGGACGGCGCTGTACCGGGTCGACGCCCCGGCGTGGCGCGACCTGCACGAGCAGATCGCGGGGACGCGGGCGCGGGTCGACGCGATGGGGCCGCTGCGGGAGGCCCACCGCAGGCACGAGCAGAGCCTCGCCGACAAGGTGGCGCTGTGGCAGGAACGGCTGAAGCAGCTCGACGAGCTCCGCGGCGCGGGCGGCGGCAGCGCGGCGCAGTTCACCGAGGCGCGGGCCACCCTCAACGCCACCCAGGCCGAGCTCGCCGACGTGATGGAGAAGGACGCCGAGCTGCACGCGGACGAGCAGCAGGCCCGGGCCGAACTCCGCGCCCTCACCTCGAGACGCGAGATCTTCTTGCGGGGCGGTCACTGCGCCGACGCCCACGACGGCGCGGAGCCCGGCGCCGGGTTCACCGTGTGCGCGGTCGAGGCGGGCGTGGTCGAATCCCTCGGCGTGACGCCGGGCGGGCTGGTGGAGGACAACGGGCACGTCGTTTCGGTGGTGCAACCGGAGAAGGTCCGCTTCCGCGCCAAGGCGCTGCAGTCCGACCTCGGCAGGCTGCGCGACGGCCTCCCGGCCCGCGTCGTGCCGCCCCACGGCGGCGGGGGCGTCGGCCTGGACCTTCAGGACGCCATGGCGGGCGTGCTGCGGATCGGGCTCGCCGCCGACGCGCGGGAGAGGACGGTCGATCTCATCGTCGTGCCGGAGCGGCTCTCGGGCTGGGCCCGCGCGGGTGTCGCGGCGCAGCTCGAGATCACCCTCGCGGGAGGCGGCGCCTCGGGCGACGAACTGGCGATCCCCGTGTCGGCGGTCGTCCGGGACGGCGCCGAGCCCATCATCTTCCGCCGCGACCCCGCGAACCCCGACAAGGCGATCCGCCTTCAGGCGGACCTGGGCGTCTCCGACGGGCGCTGGGTGGTCATCTCCAGCGGCGTGAAGGAGGGCGACGAGATCGTGCTGGGCGGCAACTACCAGCTCATGCTCGCCACCAGCGGGAACGCGCCCAAGGGCGGGCACTTCCACTCCGACGGCACCTTCCACGAGGGGAGCCACTGACCCATGCTCGCCAGGCTCATCGCCTTCTCGCTGCGTCACTCGTCGCTGGTGGTCGTCGCCGCCGGGCTCCTGCTGCTTCTGGCCGGGCTGAAGGTCAAGGACATGCCCGTGGACGTGTTCCCGGAACTCAACGCGCCGACCGTCGTCATCATGACCGAGGCGGGCGGGCTGGCGGCGGACGAGGTCGAACTCAATGTCACGTTCCCGATCGAGACCTCGGTCCACGGCCTGCCCGGCACGCGGCGCGTCCGCAGCGCCTCGTCGACCAGCCTTTCGATTGTCTGGGTCGAGTTCGACTGGGGCACCGACATCTACCGCGCCCGGCAGCTCGTCAGCGAGCGGCTCTCGGCTGTGCGCGAGTCGCTCCCGGAGGATGCCCACGCCGAGATCACCCCCGTCACCAGCATCACCGGCGAGATCATGCTGCTGGCACTGTCCAGCCCCGACGGCTCGGTCAGCCCGCTGGAGGTCCGCTCCTTCGCCGAGTTTGACCTCCGCAACAAGATCCTCGCCGTCCCGGGCGTCGCCCAGGTGGTCGCCATCGGCGGTGAGCTGCCGCAGTACCAGGTCAATGTCCGGCAGGACCAGCTGGCGCTCTACGGCCTGACGATCTCCGACGTGGTCCAGGCCGCTCGGCAGGCCCACTCCACCGCCAGCGCCGGGTACGTCCCCGACTGGGAGAACCAGGAACTCCCGATCCGCCAGGTCGCCCGCGTCACCGACGTGGAGAGCATCCGCCAGGCCCTCGTGAGGTACCACAACGGCGCCGCGGTCACCATCGGCCAGGTCGCGGACGTGCGGCTCGGCCCCTCGCCCAAGCGCGGCACGGGCGCCGACCGCGGGGTCCCCGCCGTCGTCGTCGGCGTGCAGAAGAGCCCCGGCACCAACACGCTCGCGCTGACGCGCCAGATCGACGCCGTGCTGGACCAGATGGAGAAGGCCATGCCGCGGGGGATGATCCTCAACCGCGACCCCTTCCGGGCCGCGCGCTTCATCGACCGGAGCGTGAACAACGTGGTCCGGGTGCTCGTCGAGGCCAGCGCCATCGTCGCGGTCATCCTGGTCCTGTTCCTCATGAACGCCAGGGCCACCATCGTGACGCTCACGGCGCTCCCGGTCTCGCTGGCGGTGGCGGTGCTGCTGCTGTGGGCCTGGGGCCTCTCCGTCAACGTGATGACGCTGGGCGGGCTGGCGGTCGCCATCGGCGAACTGGTCGACGACGCCATCATCGATGTCGAGAACGTGCTCCGGCGCCTCAAGGAGAACGCGGCCCTGCCCGGGCCCGACCGGGCGGGGTTCGTCGAGGTCATCTCCAGCGCCAGCAACGAGATCCGCTCCTCGGTGGTCTTCGCGACCATCATCATCTGCATGGTCTTCGTGCCGCTGCTGTTCCTGCAGGGGCTCGAAGGGCGGTTCTTCCGGCCCTTGGGCGTCGCGTACATCCTCTCGATCATGGCCTCGCTGATCGTCGCGCTCACCGTGACCCCCGCGATGTGCCGGCTGCTGTTCGCCCGTTCGTTCGGCGCCGGGGCGAGCGCCGGGCCCGGCCCTCACGCCCACCGCGACGCGTGGCTCG
>CAZDYM010000331.1:0-3071 GCA_964509325.1 uncultured Phycisphaeraceae bacterium | reverse complement strand
ATCCCCCCCCCCCCCCCCCCCCCCCCCCCCCCCCCCCCCCCCCCCCCCCACCCCCCACCCCCCGCTCCCCACCCCCCGCTCCCCACCCCCGACCTCCGCAGTTCCTTCAGCCCTGACCCCTGGTCCCCGACCCCCCGTCCCTTCCGTACACGAGAAACGCCATGGCCAAAGCCTCCATCGCCTCACCCAACCGTCAGAACCTCGGCAGCCCCGTCTTCGACGAACTGGGCATGGAGCGCGACCCCGACAACCTCTACCTCCAGACCATCGACGCCGTCCTCCACGCCGCCGAGGTCATCGGCCTCCCGCACCACGTCCAACTCATCCTCGCCCAGCCCAAGAACGAGATCATGGTCCACTTCCCCGTCCAGATGGACGACGGCAGGTACCAGCTCTTCAAGGGCTACCGCGTCCAGCACAACAACGCCCGCGGCCCCTACAAGGGCGGCCTGCGCTTCCACCCGGACGTCTCCCTCGACGACGTCAAGTCGCTCGCCTGCCTCATGACCATGAAGTGCTCGCTGGTCCGCATCCCCTTCGGCGGGGGCAAGGGCGGCGTCAAGTGCGACCCCCGCGCCCTGTCGAAGAACGAACTCTGCCGCGTCGTCCGCCGCTTCGTCTCCGCCATCGCGCCCCAGATCGGCCCCGACTACGACATCCCCGCCCCCGACGTCGGCTCCAACGCCCCCATGATGGCCTGGTTCGCCGACACCTACGCCAACATCACCCGCGGCCAGGCCGACGCCATGGCCGTCGTCACCGGCAAACCCATCGAGGTCGGCGGCTCCGTCGGCCGCGAAAAGGCCACCGGACAGGGCGTCATCGACGTCCTCGTCGAACTCATGCCCGAGATGGGCATCCAGCCCAAGAACGCCACCTTCAGCCTCATCGGCTACGGCAACGTCGGCTCCTGGTCCGGCAAACTCTTCGCCGACCGCGGCGCCAAACTCATCACCGTGATGGACCACACCGGCGCCATCATCAACAAGAACGGCATCGACACCCGCAAACTCGACGAGCACGTCTCCAAGGTCGGCGGCGTCGCCGGCTTCTCCGGCGCCGACAAGTGCACCGAGAAGGACTTCTACTCCACCAAGGTCGACGTCTTCATCCCCGCCGCCCTCGAACAGATGATCGATCAGGAAAAAGCCTCGATGATGGACTGCAAGGTCGTCGCCGAGGCCGCCAACGCCCCCACCACCCCCGCCGGCGAACGCATCCTCCTCGGTAAGGGCGTCGAGATCCTCCCCGCCATCCTCTGCTCCGCCGGCGGCGTCACCGTCTCCTACTTCGAGTGGGTCCAGAACAAGACCCAGACCTCCTGGGACATCGAACGCGTCGACGACGAACTCAACCGCCACATGGTCGCCGCCGCCCGCCGCACGCAACTGGCACGCACCAAGTACAACGTCGACATGCGCACCGCCGCCTACATCGGCGCGCTCGAGGCCATCGGCAAAGCCTACGAACTCCGCGGCATCTTCCCGTAAGCCCCGTCAGGTCAGCATCAAGCGAACTTTTGTGTGCCATGCTCACGCCTTCTTGAGCATGCTTTCTTTGTGCGAGGCGCGACGCGCGGGCGTGTGCCGCGATGCTCGAACCCGTGCCACGACGCTCGGCTCGGCTTCCGGGCCGAACGTCGTGCCGATGCCCCATTGCTTCCGCAAGAACAGGCGCACGACGGGCCGCGCACGGCCCATTGTGGCACGACTCAAGTCACCCGACGGCGGCTCATGGCACCGTGCCGCGCATCGGAAAACCCGCCGCCAGTCGGGCCGCCGGCGGGGTGGCATTGAAGTCCCGCTGTGCCACTCAAAACGCCGCTTCGGGCGACTTCGCTGCTCCGCGACCGCCCGCCAACCCCGGCGCTTCATCGTCCGCGAAGTCCTCGACCGCCCCCCCGCCCCCCCGCACCTCTTCACCGAGAGGCGCGGCTCGCGGAGCCCTTGCATCCGCGGAGTCTCTACCAAGACCCCGCGCCGGCCCCCCCCGCCCCCTCAACACCGATCGTCGCCGCGTTTCCACTCCCGCCCACACGCACCACCCTTGCGCGCACAAAGCGGTCATCGGCACTCCCCAAGCCGACAACGTTGTGGGACATGTCCAACTCACGGCGGCAGCCGCCTTTATCCCCGCCTCCCCGCAAACACAGTGACCGGCTTGGCGCGCCAAATCCGGGCCGCGGGGGGGATCTTGTAGAGGCCCACGCGAAAGCCGAAAGCCTCGACCTCTTCAGCAAGCCGGCCGGCGTCGCCCAGAGGTGTCCACCGTGTCCCGTCCCGTCTCGCGCGCCCAATCGCGTGAAGCGAGCATCCGCCAAAGCGACCGAGCAACCCTCGTGCGCCTAAACGGAACTCGCCCGCCACGCACCCATGCGCATGGGCCTTTTTTCCCGCCCGCCGACACACCCACACACCCACACACCCACACACTCCCAAACGTCAATCCCTCTCTCCCGCCTCCCCGGCTAACCCCCCGGCGAACCCCCGCGCACCCCTCCGCGCACGGCCCCCCCGCGCGCCCCCGCCCCGCTCGGCGGCGTCTTGCCGTCGCACAGCCACAGGTCCGCCAGGCTCCCCCGCAGCCTCGGCGGCAGCATCAGCGCCACCAGAAACCGCGCGATCGGCCGCCCCAGCCACACCCCCATCGCCATCGCGTACGCCATGAACACGTACACGATCAGGTGCAGCGGCACGCCCACCCGCGACATCGCCAGGTCCGACATCGAGCCGCCCCACTGGTTGTGCGTCATCAGCGCGATCAGCATCCACGCCGTCGAGAGCCCCAGCACCACCGGGATGATCAGCATCGCACGCCAACGCCCCGTCCCCAGCAGCAGCACGCTGTACGCGCACCCGAACGCGAACGCCACCGGCATCGACAGCACCAGCCAGCGCAGCCCCGACCACGCCACCGCCCCGCTCAACTCCCCGGCCCGCTGGAACGCCCCCGCGAACTCCGGCGACTGCACCCACTGCGTCTCCGCGTACCGACGCCACCAGTCCTGCTCCTCGATCCTCGTCGGAGCCGGCGCCGCCGCCGCCGCCGTCCCCGTGCCGGCGCCCGCGGCG
>CAZDYM010000330.1:0-3088 GCA_964509325.1 uncultured Phycisphaeraceae bacterium | reverse complement strand
AAGATCGACGTGCAGACGCCGGCCAAGTTGTCCGGGCCGAAGGTTGTGCGCATCGAGCAGCCGGACTTCGTGGAGACGCCGCGGAGCCGTCTGGACGCGCCGCGTGGGCCGCGTGCCGGGGGGGCGGGCGAGGACGCGCGTCGTCCGGTGCGTCGCAGCGGCGGCGGGAACGTGCCGGCGAACAGGACCAGTCGGCGTTCCGGGCGCTCGGACGTGGAAATGGGCTCGGCGGAGTGGTCCGAGCGCGACCTCGCGGAACGCGAGGCACGCCTCAGCCGCTCGGACGGCTTCCTGAGGCAACGCCGGCGTGACGCCAAGATCAAGGAACAGACGCACAGCCCGGGCGGCGCGGGCGTTCAGCAGCAGACCGGCGGGGTGGTGAAGGTGACCAAGCCCTACACCATCAAGGACCTTGCGGCGGCGGCGGGGATCAAGTCCGCCGACATCGTCAAGAAACTGTTCCTCAAGGGCATCATGGCGAGCCCGAACCAGGCCATCGAGGACGACCAGGCCATCGAGATCATGATGGACTGGGACATCGAGCTGCAGTTCGTGGAGCACAAGACCGAGGAGGAACTCGTGGCCGAGCAGTACGCGGGCCGCGAGAGGCAGGACATCCGCACGCGCTCCCCGGTGGTCACCATCCTGGGGCACGTCGACCACGGCAAGACCAGCCTGCTCGACAAGATCCGCAACACCAACATCGCCGCGGGCGAGGCGGGCGGGATCACGCAATCGACGCGGGCGTTCCGCACGGCGGTCAACCTGGAGAACCAGGAGAAGTTCATCTGCTTCCTGGACACCCCGGGCCACCAGGCGTTCTCCGAGATGCGGGCCCGCGGCGCCAACATGACCGACGTGATCGTGCTGGTGGTGAGCGTGGTGGACGGCGTGATGCCGCAAACGATCGAGAGCATCAACCACGCGAAGGCGGCCAAGGCGCCGATCATCGTGGCGCTGAACAAGATCGACATGCCGGGCGTGAACGAGCAGCTCATCAACAAGGTCTACGGCCAGCTCGCCGAGCAAGGGCTGAACCCCTCGGCGTGGGGCGGCGAGACCGACGTGGTGCACACCAGCGCGACGGTGGGCACGGGCATCCAGGAACTGCTGGAGACGATCGACTACCGGGCCCAGGTGCTCGACCTGAAGGCGGGATTTGAAGGGCCGGCGCGGGGCGTGGTGATCGAGGCGAAGATGGAGGAGGGCCGCGGCCCGGTCGCGAACGTGCTGGTGCAGGACGGGTGCCTGTCGATCGGCGACATCCTGGTGGCGGGGCGTGCCTACGGGCGCGTGCGCGACATCATCAACGACCGCGGCGAGAAGGTGAAGAAGGCCCAGCCCTCGACGCCGGTGCTGGTGTCGGGTCTGACCGAGATCCCCGACGCGGGCGACAAGTTCTACGTCGTGGACTCGATGCGTCACGCCGCGGAGGTGGCCGAGCAGCGTGCGCAGAACGAGCGGATGAAGGAGCTGGCGACGCCGAAGCTGACGCTGGACTCGATGTTCAAGCAGCTCGAGACCGAGGACGTGAAGGAACTGCGCGTGGTGCTGAAGGCCGACGTGCAGGGCTCGGTCGACGTGATCGCGCACACGATCGAGCAGATCACCACCGAGAAGGTCCGGGTGCGGGTGCTGCACGCGGCGGTGGGCGGCGTGAACGAGTCCGACGTGACGCTGGCGGCGGCGTCGAAGGCGATCATCGTCGGGTTCAACGTCATCCCGTCCGGCAAGGCTCGCGCGGCGGCGGAGGCCAAGGGCGTCGAGGTGCGCACCTACGACGTGATCTACAACATCGTCGACGACATCAAGTTGGCGGCCCAGGGCCTGCTGGCGCCGATCCTCCGCCAGGAGGTGCTGGGGCACGCCGAGGTGCGCCAGGTGTTCAAGGTGTCGCGCGTTGGCGCGGTGGCCGGGTGCTACGTCACCGACGGGGTCATCGAGCGCAACGCGCTCATCCGCGTCACTCGGAACGGGATCGTCATCGAGAAGGACCGCACGCTGGAGCAACTCAAGCGGTTCAAGGACGACGCCAAGGAGGTCAAGGCCAACATGGAGTGCGGCATGAAGATCGCGGGCTACGACGACATCAAGGAGGGCGACGTTCTGGAGTGCTACAAGAACGTGGAGATGAAGCAGACTTTGTGAACTGCGCGGTGGGGAGTGGGGAGTGGGGAGTGGGGAGTCGAGGGTCGTGCAGAAAAAGGCCCACGACTCCCGACGGCGCCCGCTGATTCCTTGCCCGCTTGATGGATTGCTTGGCCGGTTTGCTGATTCGCTGGTTTCTGATGCTCGTCGCCGTGCTCCAGTTCGAGGTCTTTGTCCGGTGTGCCGAGTGTCTGAAGGACAAGCGGCGGGTTGTCCGTTCGCTGAAGGACCGGCTGCACCACGATCACCAGGTCTCGGTGGCGGAAGTGGGGGGGCTGGAGGAGCACCGGCGCGCGGAGCTCGCGGTGGCGCTGGTTTCGTCGGATGTGGCGTACGCCAACGAGGTCCTGGACCGCATCACCGAGAAGCTGCGTGAGCACCGCGAGGCCGAGCTGGGGCGGGTGACGCGCTGCGTGATCGACCGGGACGACATGCCGGAGTCGGGCCTTGACTCGGACGGCCACCCCTCGTGGAGCGACGAGGACACCGACGTGATGCTGCGGGGGATCGACAAGGTGCAGCGCGACGCGGAAGGGGGCACGCCGTGAGCAAGCGGACCGAGCAGGTGGGCGAGACGCTGCGCCGGGCGGTGCAGCAGGTGCTGATCGAGGGTCTGGGCGATCCGCGGCTGAACGGTTGTCTGCTGACGGTCACGGGCGTGGGGGTGGACACCGATTTCACCCTGGCGACGATCCGGGTGAGCGTGCTGCCCCCGGAGAAGCAGGCCCTGGCGCTGCACGCGCTGAAGGCGGCGTCGAGGCACGTGCGGCACGAGGTGGCCGACCGCGTGGCGATGCACAAGATGCCGGAGTTCCAGTTCAAGATCGACGACGCCTCCAAGCGCCAAGCGGTGGTTCTCGACGCGCTGGCGCGGGCCCGCGCCGAGCGAGAGGGCGCGGGCGGCGGCGCCGGAGGTGGTGGGGTGTCCGGGGGGTCCGGG
>CAZDYM010000329.1:0-3093 GCA_964509325.1 uncultured Phycisphaeraceae bacterium | reverse complement strand
CCCGGGTGCGGCAACCGTCAGCGGGGGGTCGCGCGGCGGACCGACCGGGGCCGGGCGGGCCGGCGGCCTGGCGTCCTCCCTGTTCGCCGATCGGATGGAGCGCAAGGGCGATGATTTCCGGGCCAAGGTGCGCGAGGGGTACCTTTCCCAGGTCCGCGAGTGGCCGGAGCGGTACGCGCTGATCGACGGCGGACGCGACGCGGAGCAGGTGACGCGGGAACTGCTGGGCGTGCTCCGCGGCCGGTTGGCCAGGTCTGGGTAGGCTGCGCGCGACGGATCGAACCCGGGGGACCCAAGGGCAACCGAAGGGCGAGGCCGAGGCGGAGCGGTCGCACCCGACCGCAACCCGATCAACAACCCGATCAAGATGGGGGCTCGCTTGGTGCGGCGGTGTGGGGCGTTGATTTCTCGGCATCCGTGTCCGAAATCCTGAGTTCGGGGTTGCCCTGAGCCGGCGGCGTGATATCTTGACGGAGTCGCGCGGACGCACAGCCGCGCCGATCGTGGCGATTGTTTTCTTTCCCCTCGCACAGGAGTCAGAGATGTTTTCGCGCCTTGTTTGCAGCGCCGCCGCGCTGGCGCTGAGCGCCGGAGCGGCCTCGGGCGGAGTGATGTTCGAGTCCGAGCCCAACGACACGCCGCTGACGGCCAACGACGCGGGGGGCTTCACGTTCCCCGGCGGCAGCCGCGTGATCGACGGGTTCATCACGCCCGGGTTTACGGCCCAGGACCCCGAGGACGACATCCCCGGCGATGTGGACTGGTTCACGTTCAGCCTGACCGATTCCGGGTTCGTGGGCATCTCGGCGTTCGCGTTCGAGAACTCGTTCACCAACGGCGACGGGCCGGTCGAGGCCGACTCGGCGCTGATGCTGCTGAACTCC
Source organism: uncultured Phycisphaeraceae bacterium (assembly GCA_964509325.1). GTDB lineage: Bacteria > Planctomycetota > Phycisphaerae > Phycisphaerales > UBA1924 > JAFLCM01. The sequence goes on along the minus strand of CAZDYM010000329.1, from coordinate 2,209 downwards.
GACGGCGTGATCATCAACTTCAGCGACGACGACGGGCCCGGGCTCAACCCCTCGATCGGCGCGTTCCTGAGCGCCGGCACCTACATCCTCGGGATCGCGCCGTACGAGGACCTCGTGTTCGACGACGGCCTCCGCGGCAAGCGCGGTTTCGGCGACCTGCCCAGCGAGATCTTCGACGGGCTCGATGAGTTCAACGGCAACCGCCCGACCGAAGAGAACTTCGTGTACAAGATCATCATCGGCGCGAACGTGGCGCCCGCTCCGGGCGCGGCGACGCTGCTGGGGCTGTCGGGCGTGGTCGCGCTGCGCCGCCGTCGGTAGGCGCGGGCCTCGCCGAGTTGTTTGTCATTCTTTGATGAAGCAGGCCGGCGCTTCCCCCGCGGGGGAGGCGCCGGATTCATTTCGGGGTTCTCCCTGACCGTGCCGCGGCGACCCGGTCGTCCAGCATCACGGGACGCGTTGGGCGTCGGTTCTGACATGTCCGTTGAACGTTTGGATGGCGACGAACTCGGGCTTTGCATTTTCTTGCGACTTTTGACGTGTCTCGCGGTTGCTTTGCGCTTGTTTTGGATTACAAGAGAAAAGCGTCAAGAGCCTCGGGGGACCGTGGGCTTCTTGGTGCGGTGCGCGGGCCATGACGCCCATCTGCCGAGTCGGTCCGCCCGACACCGTTCGCGTGTCCGGGTTGATCCGGCGACCAGCGCTCGGCGGGCGTCACGCCGGGCGGAAGGGTTCACGTCGTTCGGGAGATCTGTCCGGTGATCCGGCGTCGACCGAAGTGCCGCGCTGTCGAGTCATCGACGCGCAAAGGAGGAAAGCCATGTCGCGTTTGATGACCACCGCCGGTGTGCTCGTTCTTGCGGGGAGCGCGGGCGCGGGGCCAATGGCCCGCGCGCTGCTGACGAACCAGGCCGGGAACCCCTTGACGATCATCCCGGGGACTGGGGGCGTGCCGGTGAGTTCGTTCACGCAGGCGCAGATCGGGCTCAGCCCTTGCGGAACGCACTGGACGCTCGCGGTGAACGCGACGAGCCAGCCCACGACGAACGACATGTTCCATCTGGGCGGGACGGCGGAGGGCGTGACCCGCGTGGTCCCCGAGGGCGTGAACCTGCCGGGTGTCGGGTTCGCCATCACCGGTCGGCCCAACGCGCAGGTGGCGGTGAACGACTCGGGCGTGATGGCGTTCAAGGTCACGACCAACGCCCCGAGCACGTCGAACGAGATGGTGCTCCGGTACAACCTCGACGGGTCGTACGACATCATCGCCCGCGAGGGCTCGCCGATCCCGAACGTCCCCGGCGAGACGTACAGCGTCACGCACGATTCCACGAGCATCCTCAACGACGGGCGGGTGGTGTGGAGATCGGCCTCGACGACGGGCTCGCAGCCCTCGGACCGCGATGACTGGCTGTTCCTCAGCGGCTCGCCGCAGACCACGCTGTTGCAGACGGGCACGACGACCCCGACGGGCCAGGTGGGGGGCGGCACGGCGCTGCTGACGGCGCTGAACGACGAGGCGTACGTTAACGCGGACGCGACGCGGTACCTGATTGACGGGACGATCGGCGGCGCCACGCGTGCCATCGTGGTCGACAACGCGGTCAAGATGCAGAACGGGCTCCCGATCACCGGGCTGGGCGGCGAACTGCCGACCGCGAGCCTGGTGGACGAGGCGCGGATGTTCGCGGGCGGGGACTGGGCCGCCTGGGGCGTCGGCGCGGGCGGGACGGCGTTCGCGCTCGTGAACGACACGCTGTACGTCAAAGAGGGCGACCCCATCCCCGGCGGGATGCCGGGCGAGTCGCTCGTCTCGATCGGGTACATGCACATCAACGGCAACGGCGACATCGCCTACGCCGCCCGCACGTCGGAGAACCGCGACGTGATCATCGTCGACGGGGTCAACATGCTGCCCTACATCGCGGTGAGCACGTTCAACTCGACCTTCAACATCCCGATGGGGACGCAGGTTGACTACGACGGCGACGGCAACCTCGACGACGCGTACTTCGGCTTCCTCAACGACGACACGGTCGCGCTGAGCGACGCCGGCGAACTCTACTTCGTGGGGCGCGTGACGAGCGAGCAGACCATCAGCAACCTCGGCGACGGGCTGTTCGTGCTGCAGACGCGCATCCCGGCGCCCGTGACGGCGGCGGCGCTGCTCCTCGCGGGCGGGGCCGCGCTGCGGCGCCGGCGTTGAGGG
>CAZDYM010000328.1:0-3101 GCA_964509325.1 uncultured Phycisphaeraceae bacterium | reverse complement strand
GGGGGGGGGGGGGGGGGGGGGGGGGGGGGGGGGGGGGGGGGGGGGGGGGGTGGGCGAGGGCGCGGTCGGCTGGCGCAGGCGCGGTGGGCGTGGTCATGGGTGGTTGGGCGGCGGCGGCGCGGAGCGCGACCAGCAGCGCGGCGATTCGGAACGCCACGTGGGGAAGGGGCTTCATGGCGGCGAGGGTCACACAGGCCGAGGGGCAGCGGGCGGCGCGGGGGCGGTCGGGTTCAGCGGACGGGCTTCATCGCGCTCTCGAAGGCTTCCTCGAAGTCGTAGACGGCGTCGAAATCGGCGAACGAGTCGCGGTCGCTCTTTCTGAGAACCCCCGATTCCACGAGGATGAACACCACCTTGCCGATGTCCTGGGTGGAGCGGATGCCCCAGGCGTTGAGCACGGTTTTGGCGAGCATGCCGAACTGGCGGACGGCGAGGTCGCGGATGCCCATGCAGAGTTCCTGGCCGGTGATGTGGCGTTCGCCTTCGGGGCCTTCCGCGCCGCGGGCGTCTTCGCCGGCGGCCTTGATGGTTTCAACCGTGTGTCGGAGGCCGGCGTGGACGAAGGCGAAGGCTTCGGGCGGGAACGAACCTGCTCGTTCTCCGACACGCTCCCAGATCGCGGACGCTTCGGGGGTCATTCGGTGTGGCTCACGTCATCCGTCACGGAACTGAAGGCTCTCCCGGCGACGCACGACGGGGGCCGATGGGGAAGGGTAGGCGGGTTGTTTCATCGGTGGATCGGGGCGTGGTTCGGGAGGAGTGAGCCGGCGTGCGATCCGGGGCGAGGCTCGGGCCGGTGGGGCGCGGTTTGGGTGGAACCTCGGGCGTGCTCGCCGGTCTATATCTGTTTGGCCGGGGCGTTTGTTCGGCGAGGTACGATGCCTGGGTGGCCGACCGAGTTCCGCAGAATGCCCGCTCCTGACCCGGTGACATCTTCCGATGCGGCGCGGACCGTTGCTGACGGCTCGGGGATCGCGGCCGGGTCGAGGGCCGGGTCGAAGGGCGGGGCGAGCGCGTGGAGGCTTGGACGGGTGGTGGGCGCGGTCGGGCTGTTCGGGGTGGCGGCGAGCGTCTGGATTCATGTGGTGGCGGCGATCGCGGGGGTGCTGTTCGGGACGTGGCTCGGGGGATCGGGGCTGGCCAGGGGCGCGGGGAAGGGCGAGCGAGAGATCGCGCTGGGGCCGCGGACGTCGCTGACGGAGTTGGCGGCGGGGGACACGGGTGCGGCGCCGTCGCTGCTGGAGAGGCCGCTGGATTCGGCGGCGGAGGACGCGTCGCTGGCGTCGGTGATGGGCGAGGTGCCCGATCCGACGGCGTTGGGTTCGGACTCGGGGACGCTGGGCGGGGGCGCGGGTGATCCGACCGGCTTCTCGTCCGGGGGCGACGGGTCCGAGGGTGGCGGGTCGGGTGTCGGCGGCGGTTCGGGGGGCGGGGCCAAGTTCTTCGGGATCGAGGCGCGGGGGAAGCGTTTCGCGTACCTGTGCGATGTTTCGGGTTCGATGGACGAGGAGCGGCTAGGGGCGCTGAAGCGAGAACTGGAGAACTCGATCAACGAGTTGTCGCCGGGGTCTTCGTTCTCGGTGATCCTGTTCAGTTCGGAGGCGCGGGTTCTGACGGGGGACGGGTGGCTGGAGGCGACGCCGGGGAACAAGAGCAAGACGCGGACGCTGTTGCGTGCGGTGCAGTCGTACGGCGGGACGCTGCCTTTGCCGGGGTTCGCGCTGCTGTTCTCGACGCTGCGTCCGCGGCCTGACGCGGTGTACTTCATGACCGATGGACAGATCCTGCAGACCCCGCAGGAGGAGGACCGGGTGGTGGCGCAGATCACGGCGCTGAGCCGGTCGGGCCCCAAGGCGGTGCCGGTCCACTGCGTGACGCTGGTGGAGACGTCGTCGCGTCAGGTGATGGAGAAGATCGCGCGATCAACGGGGGGGAAGTACCGGCATGTCGCGGGCGGGGCCGGGGGGCCCGGGGGCAGGGTCTTGCCGGGCGCGGGCCTGGGCTTTTCCCGCCGCGCGGGCCAATCGGGCGGACCGGCAAGCGCGCCGGACGCGGACATGAGCACCACCACGATCATGGGAATCAGACATGCCCGTCTCACCCGTGCGAATGAAGCCGCCGGCTCGCCGCGCACGAAAGATTTTTGGTTCGGGTCCGGGTGTGCGTTATCGCGCCTAATATCTTGCCAGTTCAGCACTTGAGACATTTTCAGCACTCCAAGGCGCGTTCAAGCAGAGTCGCCGGCACCGTCGATACACAATACACAGACGGAACGGCCCGGCGAAGAATCATCGAAAAGCCGGACCCGTGCGCCGGATCGCCCCGGACAGTCTGTCGTGCGGCATCCAAGGAAGTGCCCGCGGATCGAACCGCCTCGAACAAATCACGCTCGACAAACCGCCCCACCCGGGCCTTCAATCAACGACAGACTCTTCGTTCGTCGCTCCCGCCTTTCCATCCACTGACATTCGCCATCCGGCCTTCCAGCCCATCCGAGGAGTCCATGACCGACATGTCCAACATCACCTCGATCGCCGGCCCCGCCGTGGCGCGGATCGACGCGCCGTCCTACGCCGCCGGCGCTCGCGCCGCCCGCACCGCGACCTCGCCCGGTCAGTTGGCCGGCGAAACGTGCGCGGCGTGCGGCGACGCGGTCGAACTCTCCGCCGAAGCGCTCGATGCCGGACGCGAGCAGGCCGTTCGCCAGCAGCTGGTCGATCGGGTGAAGGCCGAGATCGCCGCGGGCGTCTATGAAACGCCGGAGAAGCTGGATAAGGCGGCCGAAGGCCTCGCGCGAGACCTGGGCATCGGCTGAGCCCGATCCGAACCGCGACGCCGTCCGAATCGCGTCCCGACCGGGGCGCGGCTCCGAACCCCGGGTATCAGAACAACTCAGTCGCCACGGCCCGACGATCGCGGCTCCGATCTCGCCGCCGCCGCATCGCTTTTCCTTATCAGCGCGATCCGTACCCGCCCGCGCCCGTCCGGGGCGGTCGCTCGGTTTCCGCTATTCTCAACGGTCCACCCCGGCCCACCGGCCCACCGGCCCACCGGCCCCCCAGCCCCCCAGCCCCCCAGCCCCGACTCCGCCGGAGGCGCCC
>CAZDYM010000327.1:0-3126 GCA_964509325.1 uncultured Phycisphaeraceae bacterium | reverse complement strand
CGCTCGCTGGTCAGGCTGGCCGCCCGTCCCACCCGCGCGACGCGTTGGCGCTACGGCTGGGCCGCCGCGGCGCTGGTCATCCTCGGGCTGGGGTTTGGCGGCGTGGGGTACCGGATGGCCAAGGCGGGCAACGAGGTTCGCGCGACCAGCGCGGAACTGCGCGAGCGCACGCTGGCCCGCGCCAAGACGATCGTCCCCAACCTCCCGCCCAACACCAACGTGGTGTGGGAGCTCGAAGCCGCGGTCGGCAAGTTGAAGCAGGCCCCCGCGTTCGCCGCTCCGACGCCTCCGCCCAGGATCTTTGACGAGATCACCCGCGTCGCGGGCGCGCTGTCGCAGTTCCCCGGCGCGAGGCTGAGATCGATCTACCTCGCGGGCGACGGCGGGCGCCTCACCTGCTCCGTCACCGAGCGGCGCGACAACGAGTTGCTGATCACCGCCCTGCGCGAGGGCGGCGCGATGGAGTGGACCGCGCCCCGCGACAGTTCCACCGATTTCACCACCCTCAACCTCAACGGAGCCTGGCGCAAATGAGCGAGAGCACCACCAGGCCACGACCCGCCTCGGTCGAGGCGCAGCTCCGCGCCATGGCCAACGGCACCGACCGCGCCAACCGCCCCACCGGGCTGCTGGTCCTGGGGTGCGTCGTCGCGGTGGGTTTCGGCCTGTACGCCCTGGCGGCGTTCCGCGGGTGGTCGGCCTCGCGGTCGTCGCTCGCGATGGCCCGGGCCGACGAGGCGACCATCGAGCGTCTCATCGCCGAGCACGCCACGGAGAAGGCCCGCACGCCCGACATCGCGGCGTTGTTCCCGGTGCTGGCGACGATGGGGTCGGACATCGAGAAGGCGGCGCGCCGGACCTGGGGCGTCGCCGAGGGCCAGCCCGTCCCGGGCGTGACCGTGGGGCGTGCCATCGACGGGCAGATCTTCTCGACCCAGGTGGCGAACATCCTGAAGTTGAAGTCCGTCGAGGCCAACATCGCCGACCAGCCTTTGGACAAGGTGCTCGCGTGGCTGGCGGCGGTCGAGTCGGACCGGTTCCTGGGGCCGACCTTTGTTTCTTCCCTCACGCTGAGCCCCGCCGGGCAGGGCTGGCAGGGCACCGTCCGGTTCTCCACCTACGAGCGCAAAACCCCATGACCAACAGCCAGACACGGAACCCGATCCGAACCCGAAGCCCGGGCGCGTCCGCGGCGTTGCTCCTCGCGACGGCCGCGATCGGTCTGCTCGGGGGCTGCGCCAAGGGGGCCAAACGCCCGACGGTGACCTCGGCGGAGGCGGTCCGGATCGCCGAGGCCCACGCGATGGCCTCCGAGGCGTCGCGCATCAAGGACCCCGAGAAGTCGGCCCGGCGGTACGCCGACGCGCTGAACCGGTACGACGACTTCCCCGCGGCGTGGAACAACCTCGGGGTGGCGTTGATGGCCCGCGGCGAGTACCTGGACGCCGAGACCGCCTTCGCCCGTGCCGCCGAGCAAAGCCGGACCGACCCCCGTCCGCTGTTCAACCGGGGCCTGTTGTGGATGCAGCGTCACTACCCCGCCGACGCGCGGAGGTACTTCAAGCAGGCGCTCGAGCGTGACCCGTACTACCTGCCGGCGTTGCGCGGCGCGGTGGAGTGTGACATCATTCTGCGCGAGACCACCCCGGAGACGCTCGACAACATCCGCCGGGCCCTCATGCTCGAGAAAGACCCGAAGTGGCTGGAGCGGCTCGAGTCGCAGCGCGTGAAGATCCAGGCGGGTCTGGCGCTCACTGAATCCCCTCGCAGCCTTGATGAGGTGGACCTGAGCCCGGCCCGCTCCGGGCTGCCATCGGACGGCGCCATGGGTCTCCCCGCCGACGAACGCCAGCGCCAGTTGATCGAAGAGGCGGTGAAGGCCCGCGAAGGCGGGAAGTAGCGATCGGCGTGCGCGAGCCCGCCGATCGGACGCCGCGAGCCGGCTGGACGCTGCCAAAGGCCCGCCGGAGGACGGCCGCCGCCGCCGGAGCGGTTCCCCGTGGCGCTTTGGGCCCGCTATCGTTCCATCGGGCGGCGCCGAGCGCTTCGGCGGGCCGCCCTTCGGGCCGATGGAGAGACGGATCGTGAGGATGCAGTCGCCGTACAACCCGTGCCGATTCGCCGGTCCGGCACGGCGGGCCGGGCTGTGGCTTGCGATGCTCGCGCCGGGCGGCTTGGCACAGGACAGCACCGCCACGAGCCCGACGGGCTCGGACGCGCTGTCGCCGTATGCCGCGGGGGTGCAGCGGCTTCGTTATGTGGTCGACATGTCGCCCGTGACCAGTTCCTGGGGCGGGGCGTTTTTGGTGGCACCCGTCCTCAAGGCACCGGCGGAACTGGACCCGCTGTTCCGCACCCAGATGGCGGGGGCCACGGCGGTCAGCCCGGATCAGTCCATCGACGTCACCTTCCCGCCCGCCTCATTCGCCCGCTGGAGCGGCGCCGGGGTGGGCGTGAACCCCGGGGCCAACGCCGCCCCGAGCCCGAGCGAGGCGGTGACGGTTTCCGGCTTCACGCGCCGTTTCGGGATCGGCGTCACGGGCGTCTCCGCCGGGGCGACGAACGTGATCACCGCGGTCATCGGGCAGCGCGCCGATGCGCCGGGCCGGCTGTTCGTCGAACGCGTGACGGCCCTGAGCAGCCGCGCGACCCCGTCCGCGAGCGACACCGCAACGCTCACCCTCGGGGGCGTCGACCACGCCGGCACGGCGATCATCCGGGCCGACGACGCCACCGCGAAGTCGACGGACTCGGTCCGAGGCGACAACCTTGTCCGCGTAGTGTCCGCCGCGCGGAACGCGGGCGCGGCGGCGGCGCTGTGGTGGCCCCCGAACGAGACCGGCACCAGCACCGACCCCGCCGCCATCTCCTACATCGCTTCCGACCTGCCCGTCGCCGTCACTACCCCGGCGCTGCTGCCGGGTGCGCAGGCGGGCGCGATCTCTTTGGATTTCGCGGCCCGCTACCTGGTGAACGCGGCGGAGCAACCCGGAGCGGGAGGTCTGGGTGCCGGGCCGTTCCGCGGCAACCCCACGTACGCCGCCGCCGCCGGCCCGCTCGCCGGCTGGCCGACGAGTGCGTCGGGCTTCGTCGGGGTGGTGGCCCGTTCGGCCACGGCCCCGGCCG
>CAZDYM010000326.1:0-3126 GCA_964509325.1 uncultured Phycisphaeraceae bacterium | reverse complement strand
GAGCGGCCCTGAGCGGAGCGGGCTTGGGCGGAGCGGGCCTGGGCGGAGCGGGCCTGGGCGGAGCGGGCCTGGGTTGCGGGGACGTGCCCGCGGGCGTCGAGGCCGCGCCGCCGCTCAGCGCCGGTTTCGGCGCGGCGGCTCGGGCGTTGGTGTCGGGCTCCGGCATGACGGGGATCGGACTCACAGAAGGTACCTCGTCCCGGCTCGGCGAGAGAGACGGCGTCAGGGCCGGCGCGCGCGGTCTGCGCACGCGGACCTTGTTTTTGGCGTCCGTTCGGTGGACCGCCCTCGAGACTCCCTATGCTGGGCGGAGCCATGCGGCAACCGCCCGTCATCGTGGTGTCGATGGGTGACCCTCGGGGGATCGGGGCGGAGGTCATTGTCAAGGCGCTGGCCAGCCTGCGGGGGCGGGCCCGCTCGTCGTTCGTTGTCCTGGGGTCCAAGGCCTCGATGGAATCGGCGGCGCGGGTGTGCGGGATCGCGCCGTTCTGGAGGGCGGTGCCCACCTGGCCCGAGAACGAGGGCGCGGGCGAGACGGTCCTGGTCGAGGACGCTCGCGACGGGGAGTTCGACGGGCCGGCGCGGGCCACCTCGGCGGGAGGGGAGGCGTCGTTCCGGTGGGTGGATGAAGGGATCGGCGCTTGCCTCAGCGGACGCGCCGACGCGCTGGTGACGGGCCCGATCAGCAAGGAAGCCTGGGCGCTCGCCGGTCTCGCCCGGTTCCCGGGGCACACCGAGCTGCTCGCCGAGCGGTGCGGGGCGGCCGAGCCCGGGTTGTCCGGGCGCACGCGCATGATGTTTGTCGCGCCGCAGCTGATGACGATCCTGGCCACCACGCACCAATCGCTCGCGAGCGTCAGCGGTTCGCTGAGCCGGGGCCGCGTGTTCGACACCATCACCCTGGGGCACGAGGCGTGCATCAGGCTGGGCGTGGAGCGGCCCCGCATCGCGGTGTGCGGCCTGAACCCGCACGCCTCCGAGGGCGGCCTGTTCGGGAGCGAGGAATCCGAGGTCATCGCGCCGGCCATCGAGCGGGCGCGGGCCGCCGGGATGGACGCCACAGGGCCTTACCCGGGCGACACGGTCTTCGGCGCGGCGGTGCGGGGGCGGTTCGACCTGGTGGTCGCGATGTACCACGACCAGGGCCTCATCCCCGTGAAGCTGCTCGCCTTCGACCGCGCCGTGAACATCACCGTAGGCCTCCCGATCATCCGCACCAGCCCGGACCACGGGACCGCGTACGACATCGCGGGGCAAGGGAAAGCCGACCCGGGCTCGATGCTGGCGGCGCTGGAACTCGCCGAGCGGCTGGTGGTGAACCGCGCGGCGGGACGGTAGCCTTTTCACGCGAAGACGGCGCGCGTTGGACCGCGGAGATCACGGAGGAGGGCGGCGGAACAGTCAAAGGCACGAAGGAGGAGCGCCCCGCGGGCTCACAGCCCAAACGACCCACCGCCGGAACCGATGACCGGTCGGCTGATCCTTCTCTCCGTTTCTTTCGTTTCTCTCCGCGGTCTCCGTGTTCTCCGCGGTGAACAACGCCCCGCGGGCTGTTCGGCGGCGAGTCATGTCGGTGTCGCGCATGCAACCCAAACGACCCACATTCTCCGAGCACTGGCACCGCGTCGAGCACCTCCGGCCGCGCCTCCGCGCCGGCGTGCGGGCGCACCGACGCCGCTTCCGCGGCGAATCCTGGCACATCCTCGAAGACCCGCTGGGCGCCGGCCTGGGCGGCAAGTCAGGCGGCCCGGGCGCTTTCTTCCGCCTGAACGAGTCCGCCTACCGCTTCGTCGCCCTGCTCGACGGAACCCGCACCGTCGCCCAGGCCTGGCGCCTGGCCGCTGACGCCCTCGGCGACGACGCCCCCACGCAGCCGGAGGCCGTCACCCTGCTCGGGCAGCTCGGCGCCTCCAACCTGCTGCAGGGCGACGTTCCCGAGGACGCCCGCACGCTGTTCCGCCGCTACCGCGCACGTCGCGGGCGTGAGATCAAGGGCACGCTCGCCTCGCTGCTTGCGATCCGGGTGCCGCTGGTCGATCCCGACCGGTTCCTCTCCGCCGTCACGCCCGTGCTCGGCAAGGCGTTCACGTGGGGCGGTTTCGCGGCGTGGGTGGTGCTTGTCGGCATCGGGCTGGCCCATCTGGCCGGGCGGGGTGGGGAACTGGCCAGCGGGGCCGGCAGCGTCCTGGCCGCGGGCAACCTCCTTTGGCTGTACGGCGCGTTCGTGCTCGCGAAGGTTGTTCACGAGGTGGGTCACGGCGTGGCGTGCAAGGCGATGGCCCGGCGTGAGGGCGCCGCCGCCCCGGTCCACGCCATGGGCGTGATGCTGCTGGTGTTCATGCCGGCCCCGTACGTCGACGCCACCTCGGCGTGGCTGATCCGAAGCAAGTGGCGCCGGATGGTGGTTGGGGCGGCGGGGATGTACGCGGAGTTGGCGCTGGCCGCGCTGGCCGCCATCGTGTGGGCCCGCAGCGCCGAGGGGACGGTGGCGCACGCGGTCTCGTACAACATGATGTTCATCGCCGGGGTCTCGACGCTGCTGTTCAACGCCAACCCGCTCATGAAGTACGACGGGTACTACATGCTGGCCGACCTGCTCGAGACGCCCAACCTGGCCCAGCGGGCCCGCGACCACACCCACCACCTGGTGCAGCGGTGGTGCTGGAAGGTGCGCGAGACCATTCCCGCCGCCCTGACGGCGCGGGAGGGCGCGTGGCTGGCCGCGTACCACGTCGCCTCGGGCGTTTACCGGTGGGTCGTCTTCGTGGCGATCACGCTGTTCGTCATGGACCAGTGGCTGCTGGCCGGGGCCCTCATCGGCGTGTTCATCCTCGTGGCGCAGGGCGTGGTCCCGCTGGGGAAGCTCGGGGTCTTCCTCGCGTCGTCGCCTCGGCTCAACAAGTCCCGCTCGCTCGCGGCGTGGACCACGCTGGGCGCGTTCGCGGCGGTGCTCACGCTCATCGGGCTCGTGCCCGTGCCCGACCGGGCCCGGCTGCACGGGGTCGTCGTGCCGGTGCGCGAGGAGATCATCCACGCGCCGGAGGACGGCTTCGTGATGACCGGCGACCACCGCGCCCGCGACGTGGGCGCGGACGACGTGCTGCTGCGGCTCTCCGACGAGGACCT
>CAZDYM010000325.1:0-3128 GCA_964509325.1 uncultured Phycisphaeraceae bacterium | reverse complement strand
GCTTCGGACGTGTCTCGGCTGGTGCCGCCCGTCGTCAACGGCTGTGACACGCGCACGGAGCGCGTGGGTTCTGAGCGGCGAGCGCTCGGAGCATCGACGTTGCCTCTTTCTTCTCCCTCCGCACCCCCGCACCTTCGCACCTGCGCACCGTGCTCCCCGTTCACCAACCCCAGGGCCTTCCTCAAGCACGTCAGCATCCCGAGCCCCAGGCAGTCGACCTTCAGCATGGCCATCGCGTCCACGTCGTCCTTGTCCCACTCGATGACGGTGCGGTTCTCCATGGCGGCGTTCTCGATCGGGACCAGTTCGCTCAGCGGGGAGCGGGCGATGACAAAGCCGCCGACGTGCTGCGAGAGGTGGCGCGGGAAGCCGATCAGTTCTCCCGCCAGCGAGAGCGTGCGGGCGATGCGTGGTTCCTCGGGGTTGAGTCCGATCTCACGGACTCGGGCGGCGTCGGCGGGCCCGGCGCTCCACCAGTCGATCTCGCGGGCCAGCGCCCCGACGCAGTCCAGCGGGAGGCCCATGGCCTTGCCGACGTCGCGCACGGCGCTGCGTCCGCGGTAGGTGATGACCTCGGCCACCAGCGCGGCGCGGTCACGCCCGTACTTCTCGTACAGGTACTGGATCACCTCCTCGCGCCGCTCGTGCTCGAAATCGATGTCGATATCCGGCGGCTCGTCGCGTTCCCTGCTCACGAAGCGCTCGAACAGCATCGACACGCGGTCCGGGTCGACGCTGGTGACGCCCAGGCAGTAGCACACGGCGGAGTTCGCCGCGGCGCCGCGTCCCTGGCAGAGGATGCCGCGGGAGCGCGCGAAGCGGACGATGTCCTCGACGGTGAGGAAGTAGCGGGCGTAGCCGAGCTCTTCGATGAGGCGGAGTTCGTGCGTGAGCAGGGCGTTGACCTTGTCAGGCACGCCCGCGGGGTAGCGTGAGGCCGCGCCGGCGCGGGTGAGATTGGTGAGGTGGGAGATGGGGGTTTCGCCGGGGGGCACGACCTCGTCGGGGTACTCGTAGCGGAGCTGGTCGAGGGAGAACGCCGAGGCGCGCTCGGCGATCTCGATGCCGCGTGCCAGCGCTCCGGGGAAACGGGAGAACAGCCGGTGCATCTCGGCGGGGGGCTTGAGGTGGCGCTCGGCGTTGGGGTGGAGGCGCGGGGCGGCGCGGTCGATGGTCATGGCGTGACGGATGCACGTCAGCACGTCCTGCAGCGGGCGACGTTCGCGCGCGTGATAGTGGGCGTCGTTGGTGGCGAGCAGCGGGACGCGGGCATGGTGCGCGAGCGCGGCGAGCTGATCCAGCCGCTGGTGCGCGCTCTGGGTGTACAGGCACGACGCGGCCAGCGAGAGGCGGTCATCATCGAAGACGGCGCGCAGGCCGCGCAGGGTTTCGATGAACGTGTCATCAAGGTTCTTGGGCGGGATGACGGCGGCGAGCAGGGAACGGCCCCGCGTGTTCGAGGCGGCGGATTCGAGGAGATCGTGCAGGGCGAGGCGGCACTGGCCCTTGGGGGCGCGGCGTTTGCCGAGGGTGAGCAGGCGGCACAGCGCCGCGTACGCGTCGCGGTCGCCGGGGTACACGAGAATCGAGAGCGGGAAGGGCTCGGCGAGTTCGAGGCGGCAGCCGACGACGAGGGGAACACCGGCCTGCTTGGCGGCGACGTGGGCGCGGACCACGCCGGCGAGGGTGTTGCGGTCGGTGATGGCCACGGCGTGCAGGCCCAGTTCGGCGGCGCGGTGCGCGTACTCATCGGGGTGGCTTGCGCCGGTCAGAAAGGTGAAGTTGCTGGTGACCTGAAGTTCGGCGTAACCGCCCTCTCCGCGGGCGCTCCGGGCCGAGGGCGTGCGGCGCCGCGGGGTGGGAGCGGCGCGCGCGGCTGGATGGGCACGGGGTTTGGGCGGGGGGTCTTGCGGCACGGCTCACGTCCACTCGCCGTGGATGAACCAGCGGGGCTTCGGGTCGCCTTCGTCCGGGTGTTCGCGGTAGAGCCACAGCCACCGGCCCGAGTCGGTCTGCACTTTGAAGTAATCGCGGGGGCGTGAGGCGGAGCCGGCTGAGACGGGCGGGGTACCGGGTTGCGTCGCGGGGTGCTCGTCGCGCCACCACTCGGGTGCGAGGCGCTCCGGGCCGTCGCAGGCGGTGACGCGCCGGTGTTCGCCGGCGCGATCGCCGGTGAAACGCAGAGCGGCGATGGGGCCGTCGGGCAGCAGGAGAGTGGGCTCGACGCGCCTCGGGGCCTCGTGCAGGAGGGAGGGCCGGTCGGCGTCGTTGAGCCGCGTGCCCGTGGAGAGCGCGTCGTCCAGCCGGCGGACCGTCTCGAACTTGTATGCGCGTTCGGGGAAGTGCGATTCCCGGGCGACGGGGCGCCGCACGCCGTCGGGGCCGAGCCTGGCCTGGAGGATGTCGATGAGTCGGCCGATGTCGGCGTGTTCGGCGGCGGGAGCGGGGTCCGGGCGCCCCTGGGCGTAGCGTGGCTGGGCATGGGGCAACGGGGCGATGAGTTGGGCGCGGACGGCGACGCCCTCCACGCCGAAGCCGAGAGGCGCCGACTCGACGCGGTGCCTGGCCAGCGCCCACAGATGGCTTGGGTCGCGCGTGGGGTGCGAGGTGGTCAGCGTGATCGAGAGCGGGTCGATGTCCGAGCGTTCAAGGGTCAGGATCAGCCGTCGGCAGCCGGATTCGAGTTGGTGCAGGCGCGCGGCGGCGTCCTCGATGAGCCCGCGAGCCGTCAAGGCGATGGCTTCGGGCTGGGTGGTGGGGCCGTCAAAGTCTCGGCGGAACTCGACGGGGACGCGTGGGCGGATCGGGTCGATGATCTCCTCGGCGTTGCCCAGCGCCTGATCGAGCCGCAGCAGGGTGAGTGGGCCGAAGCGGTCGGCCAGGTGGCGGCGTGGCAGGTTCAGCAGATGGCGTGTGTGCGTGACGCCGACGGCGTGGAGGGCTACGAGCGTGAGGGGTTCGAGGCGGAGGGCCTCGATGGGGAGTTCTCGAACGACATCCGCCAAAGCGGAATCGGGGACGATGACGACACGGCGTGCGGCGTGCCGAGCGACGCCCCACGCCGCGCCCCAGGTGCGGGCGGCGGCGATGCGTGCGTCGAAGCCGCGTGCGTGCAGGGCGGCGAGCAG
>CAZDYM010000324.1:0-3139 GCA_964509325.1 uncultured Phycisphaeraceae bacterium | reverse complement strand
CGCCCGGCCATCCCGCCGCGGGCGCGGACCGAGGCGCCGGATTCGATCCGGGCGGACTCGATGAGCCCGTCGACGGTGATGCCCCCCGCGGCGGTCACGCGGAACAAGTCGCGGACGCCGCGACGGACGTGGACCTCGCCCGGGAAGTCGATGTGCCCGGTGGAGAAGTCGACAAACTCGGGAACCTCGAGCAGATCACTGACGGTGGCGCGGTCATTGGCGACGGTGAGAACCCCGTCGCGCTGGGCGATGAGGTTGCCCTTGGCGTCGAGGAAGATGGAGTCATCCAGCATGAGCCGTGCGGGTTTGCCGGTGCGGGCGGCGAGGGTGCGGCCGGTGACGTCGACCCCGTCCTCGCCCGGGGTGGGCGGGATGACCCTGCCGAGCACGTCGCCCCGCTTGACCATGTCGAAGGCGCTGCGGGCGTAGTGATCAGTGGGGCCGGACTGTGCGCGGCGACGGGGTTCGCGAGCAGCCCCGCGTCCACGCCCGTGACGACGCGGGGGAGCCACTCGACGCGGCCGTGCTGGGCGTGCCGCGGGGGTGTGCCTCGGGCGACCTCGACGCGGCGCTGTTCGCCCGGCGCGAGCCCCTCGCACGCGGCCTTCAGGCGGGCGAGCGCGTCGTCCTCCAATCGGATGCCGCCCTCGGCGGCGATGCCGATGCAGAGTTCGACCGGGACATTCACCACGGCGTCGCTCGCGCCGACCGGCGGCCCTGAGACGACGATCTCGGCGAGCGTGCCGGCGTGGGAGATCACCAGACGCGCCGAGCCTTCGGCGACCGTTCCCGGACTCATCGACCACCTCCACCTGCGGCTCGGGCCCGTTCACCCCCCGGGGTGCTCGCCCGAGCGTTGACGGGGCCGCCGCGGCACCACCCGCGTGCGGCACGGACTCATTGCGAGCCCCGCGCGCCGACGCGGGGCTGCCCGACTCACGCCCCCGCGGGCACGGCCTTGGTCGTCTCGCCGATGCGCTGGGCGAGGATGTCCGGCGTGAAGGGCTTGACGACGTAGTTGTTGACCCCGGCCTTGATGGCTTCGATGACGCGAGACTTCTCCGCCTCGGTCGTGACCATGATGATGGGTGCCTTGCCGCCCTTGCCGCGGTACTGCTTGACGAAGGTCAGCCCGTCCATGTTGGGCATGTTCCAGTCGACCAGCAAGAGGTCGGGCATGAAGTTGAACACCTTGCTGAGGGCGTCGAGCCCGTCCTGGGCCTCCTCGACCTGGGTGTGCCCCATCTGCGCGAGGATGCCCTTCTGGATGTTCCGCATCGTCTTGGAGTCGTCCACCAGGAGGATCTTCATGGTCGTGCTCCCTTGGCACTGAGCGAGGCCGGGGGCGTTCGGGCCCCCAAAGTGTTCGAGGATTCTGGTCTTGTTCCGAACGATTCACGAAGGAACGCGGGGCCGGGCCCGCGTCAGGCGGCGGCGCCGGCCTTCGCGGGGGCCGGGTCGGGGGCGGCGTTGGCGGTCTTCATGGCGATCTCAATCGCGAACTCGCCGCAGTCGCACGAGGCGGGGATGACCACGGTGATGGTGTCCTTCTTCCCGTGCACGATGTGCCCGGGGCCGATGACGACCGAGGGGCACGAGATGCTGACTTTCTTGTTGGTGAACTGGGCCTTGGCCCCGCCGGCGATCATGTTGACGAGCTCGCCCACCGCGTCGGAGAGGTCCTCCTTCGAGGAGACCTCGGAGCCGGTGAAGAGCGTCACGATGCGCCGGGCGATCGCCTCCGGGAACGACAGCACGACCGCGCCGTCGACCTCGCCCGTGAAGCCGATGATGGCGGACACGTCGTACGACGCGGCGGCCTCGGCCTTGACGGCTGGGGTGCCGCACTCCAGCGGCATCTGGAACATGGTCTCGAAGACGTTCTTCGATGACTTGATGAACGGAACGATGTAGTTCGGGTCCACGCTTGGTTCCTCCGTTGGCTCAGGCCGATTCACCCACCGACCCCTGGTTCGAACGAACGAGTTTGACGACATCGAGGATGAGGCTCACGTTGCCGTCTTCCCTGATGGTCGCCCCGCTGAACGGCCCGCCCTGCGTGTAGCCGTCGTCGAGGGGCTTGATGACCACTTCCGACTGACCGACCAGGCGGTCGACCACGAGGCCCGCGCGTTCGGCGCCGACGCCGACCACCACCGCAAAGCCGCATGAACCCTTCTCCATCGGCTCCCCGAGGGTGTGTCTCAAGTCAACCAGCGGGAGCACGCTCTCGCGCAGCCGCATGACCGGACGCCCGGCCACCGAGTGCATCTGCGAGTTCTCGGGCTTGACGATCTCGTGGATGCTCATCACCGGCACGGCATACTCGTGGGCGCCCACGCCCACCATCATGGCCCGCATGATCGCGACGGTCAGCGGGATGGTGATCTCGATGCTGGTGCCCTTGCCCTTGGCGGAGGCGATGTTGATCGTGCCGCCCAGTTTGGCGATGTTCGTCTGCACCACGTCCATGCCAACGCCGCGGCCCGAAAGGTCGCTCACCTTCTCGGCGGTCGAGAGTCCCGCGGCGAAGATGAACCGGAACACCTCGGAGTCCGGCATCGAGGCGGCCTGCTCGGCGGAGACCATGCCCCGCTCGACGGCCTTGGCGGCGACCTTCTCGCGGTCGATGCCGCGTCCGTCGTCGCTGATGGTGACGCACACGTGCCCGCCGCGGTGCTCGGCCCCCAGCCGCACCGTGCCCCCGGGCGACTTGCCCGAGGCCACGCGGGCATCGGGGGTTTCCAGCCCGTGGTCGATGCTGTTGCGGATCATGTGGACGAGCGGGTCGCCCAGAAGTTCGAGAACGGATTTGTCCACCTCGGTGTCGCCCCCGGTGATCTCGATCGACACCTGCTTGCCGGTCTTGCGGGCCAGGTCCCGCACGATCCGCGGGTAGCGCCCGAACAACTTGCTCAACGGCTGCATGCGGGTGCGCATGACCCCCATCTGCAGCTCGGCGGTCAGGCGGTCCAGGTCCCCCACCACCGAGGCGAAACTCTCCATCACTTCGTGCGGCAGGTTGTGCTCGCGCAGGACCCGGCTCTGGCCCAGGATCTGGTTCTTCGTGAGCACCATCTCGCCCACGAGATTCATCAGCGTCTCCAGACGCGAAACCTCGACGCGGACGGTCTGCTCG
>CAZDYM010000323.1:0-3156 GCA_964509325.1 uncultured Phycisphaeraceae bacterium | reverse complement strand
CGGCGCGCGGGGGGAGCGCGACGAGCGTGCCGGGCCGGCGGGACGGGCCTTCCTCGGGGTGTGGTTCCGCTGCTGCCACGTGTACGGGCGGATGTACAAGTCGGCGGACGGGTCGGCGTACTCGGGGCGTTGCCCGCGGTGCGGCGCGGAAGTCGGCGCGCGGGTGGGCGAGGGCGGGACGTCGCGGCGCTTCTTCGAGGCCGGTTGAACGCGAACCCATCAGGCGTGCGGCACGCGGCGTGCGCGAGCCAAAGGCAAGCGGCATCGGCTGGGTGCGCCGCGTTGCGACACCGCGCGGGCGCGGCCCGGTATGATCCCGGCATGTCACGTCTGAGCGGCACGGTGTACGACTTTGGCAGGCGGACCGGGGTGTGCGCCGTGTCGGGGCGGGGGTTTGCGCCCGGGGAGGCGTACATCGCGGCCTTGGTCGAGCGATCCGCGGATGCGGGCGCGGCGGGGGAGGGCAGGGCCGAGGGCAGCGCCGAGGGTGGGGCCGAGGGTGGGGCCGAGGGCGGCTTCGAGCGGTTGGATTTCAGCGTCGATGCCTGGCGATCGTCGCCGCGGCCCGAGCGCTTGTTCGCCTTCTGGCGGACCACCTTTGAAGAGCGCGACGACGGCAAGGTGCGCTTCGTCGATGACGCCTCGCTGCTCTCGATGTTCGAGCAGTTGGAGGGCGTGACCGAGCCGCGGCGCGTGGCGTTCCGGTACGTGCTGGCGCTGCTGCTGATCCGCAAGCGGCTGCTGGTCCACGCGGGCGAGAAGCCGGGGCTGCTGCTGGTGCAGGAGAAACAGACGGGCCCCGGCTCGGTGGCGGCGCAGGCCAGGGCGCCGGTGATCGAGGTGACGGACCCGAAGTTGGACGCGGCGGCGGTCGCCGAGGTGACGCAGCAGCTCGAAGCCGTGCTCCGGGGAAGGGGGGGACGCGTGAGGATGGACGGGCGCGTGACGGCGGGCTGGCGTGCGTGCTCGCGGCGGCGCTGCTGCCGGCGGGGGGGTGCAAGACCGGGCCGGACAAGGAGCCGCTCGGGCCCGTTCGAGCCGGCCGCCCCGCGCCGACGCTGGAGGAAGTCGCCAGGCCGGTCAACGAGCGTGCGGCCCAACTCAAGCGGGTGTGGGCCCGGGCCGTCACGAGCGTGTCGTGGACCGACCACGAGGGGAACCGCCGCGGCGAGCAGGGCGAGGGGTTCTTCCAGTTGATCCAACCGTCGCGCTTCGCGCTGGACATCGGCAAGGTCGGCGAGGTGGTGATCTGGGCCGGGTGCGACGAGGAGCGGTACTGGCTGATCCGCCGCGGCGATGAGAAGTCGGCGGTGATCGGGAGGCACGACGGGCCTGGGTCGGACCGGCTGCTGGAGGAGGGGCTGCCCGCGACGCCTCGGGACCTGATCGAACTGGCGGGGGTGACGGGGATCGACACCCGGGTCAAGCCGATCTCGCTGGGCTGGACCGGCGACGGCCTGTGGCGTCTTGAAGAGAAAAGGCCCTACGGGAGCCTGGTGCGCGAGATCAACCCCAAGACGGGCGAGGCGATGCGGGTGCGGGTGATGAGCGGCGGGATTGTTCGGGTGGAATCGGAACTGGAGAACTATGTGTGGATGGAGCTGGCGAACACCAGCGACTGGCCGCGGATGCCGACGCGGATCAAGGTGCGCGACCTGCGCAACGGCAACGAGATCGTGGTGGGGCTGGAGGGGATGACCGACGGGGTCCGCGGGCGCCGCCCGGGCAACGAACGGATGAAGCCCGAGGTGTTCACCTTCGAGGTGCTGAAGGACCGGCTGGGCGTGGAACGGGTGGAGGATGTCGATGCGCCGGCGGTGGTGACGCCGCGGCGGTCGGTGTCCGGCTCGGGGGAGGCCACGGGGCCGAATGAGCCGGCGCGGGAGCCTCCGCGTGATCCGGCGAAGTCGGTGCCGCCCGCATCGAAGCCGGTGCTGAGGGAGGGGCCGGCGAAAACTCCGGCGGGGAAGTGAGCGGTCACGTCGGCGCGGTAGAGTGGGCGGGATGTTCGGATCGCACCTCAGCGTGGCGGGCGGGATGGCGCGGGCGCTCGACGCCGCGAGTGAACTGAAGTTCGACACGGTGCAGGTGTTCACGAAGAACCAGCGGCAGTGGCGCGTGCCGGCGCTGAAGGACAGCGAGGCGCGGGAGTGGCTCGACGGGCTGCGGTCGCGCGGGTGGGAGTCGCGGACGTGCGCCCACGCGACGTACCTGATGAACTGCGCCAGCCCGGACGCGGAGCTGTGGAAGAAGAGCGCGGCGATGCTGGCGGAGGAGCTGGAGCGGTGCGCGGCGCTTTCGATTCCTTTCCTTGTGGCGCACCCGGGGGCGCACCTGGGTGCGGGGGTTGAAGCGGGGGCGGCGCGGATCGCGCGGGCGTGCAAGCAGGTGTTCGGCAAGGGCGTGGGCGGCGCGGCGATGCTGTGCCTGGAGAACACCGCCGGCGGCGGCTCGACGATGGGGCGAACCTTCGAGGAACTGGCGCTCGTGAAGCGGGCGATTGATGAGGCGTGCCAGGGCGACAGCGCCGGGCGCGTGGGGTACTGCTTCGACACCTGCCACGCGCTGGCGGCGGGGTACGACCTATCGCGGTGCGGGGAGGGGTCATCGAAGCCGCGGACCCGCGCCGAGGCGGAGCGGGCGGGGTCCGGGGTGCTCGATGAGTTCGACCGGGTGTGCGGGCTGAGGCACCTGAAGGTGGTTCACCTGAATGATTCGAAAGGGAAGCGGGGCAGCCGCATCGACCGGCACCAGCACATCGGCCACGGCGAGGTGGGGATCGGGGCGTTCCGCGCGGTGGTGAAGCGGGCGGAGTTGGCGGAGGTGCCGATGATCCTGGAGACGCCGAAGGAAGAGGATGAGAAGGGGCGGGCGTGGGATTCGGTGAATCTTGGGTTGCTGAAGCGGCTTGCGAAGTAGGCCGCCGGTATCGCCGAAGGGGCGGGGGGGATAGGGCAAGGTGGATGGGGCAAGGCGGATGGGGCAGGGGGGATGGCGAGGGGGGATCGTGGATAGGGGATGGCGATGGGGGATCAGGGAGGACGTTCGGCGCGTGGGCCCGAACCCCGGTCCCGACGCCCGACACGCGATGCCCGGGCCGTCGCGGAACCGCGGCCTCCGCGCCGCGCATGGAGGATTCGAGGCCGGTGCGCTACC
>CAZDYM010000322.1:0-3160 GCA_964509325.1 uncultured Phycisphaeraceae bacterium | reverse complement strand
CACCCCCAGCACGGTGACGCTCACCACGAACGCCCCGCTGGGGGCCGAGGCCAGCTTGTGCCGGCGCACCTGCTTCTTCAGCACGTACAACGCCGAGTCCTGCTTGGCGCTGATGGGGGCGCCGTCGAGGTGCCGGCGCAGGTCGTCGGCGAGGTCGTCGGCGGACTGGTAGCGGCGCGACTTGTCCTTCTCCAGGGCCCGCGACACGATCACGTCGAGATCGCCCCGGAACTGCTTCCCGTGCGCGACCAGCCGCCGCGGCTCGGTGTCGTGGATGATTCGCGCCGCTTCCACAAGGGGCTTGGTCCGCACGTCGAAGGGCAGTTCGCCCGT
The DNA here is from genome assembly GCA_964509325.1 of uncultured Phycisphaeraceae bacterium. Taxonomy (GTDB): domain Bacteria; phylum Planctomycetota; class Phycisphaerae; order Phycisphaerales; family UBA1924; genus JAFLCM01. The sequence goes on along the minus strand of CAZDYM010000322.1, from coordinate 2,827 downwards.
GAGCAGTTCGTACAGCATCACCCCCAGCGCGTACACGTCGGAGCGGACGTCGATCGAGTCGGCGTCGCCCGAGGCCTGCTCGGGGCTCATGTAGGCCAGCGTGCCGATGAGCTGCCCGGCGCTGGTGTGCATCGAGTGGAAGGTGGCGCGCCGGTCGGGGTCGACGGCCCGCGACACGCCGAAATCCAGCACCTTGGGGCGACCGGTGGGGTCGACGAGGATGTTGCCGGGCTTGAGGTCGCGGTGGATGACGCCGCGCTGGTGGGCGTGGTGGACCGCGTCGCACACCTGGGCCATGAGACGGAGCCGGTCGGGGATGCCCAGGCGGTGCTTGCGTGCGTACGACGCGAGCGAAGGCCCGTCGATGAACTCCATCGCGATGTACGGCTGCGGGCCACGCCCGATGTCGGCGGCGCCGGCCTCGAAGATCTGCGCGATGCCCGGGTGCTGCAGCATGCCCAGCACCTCGGCCTCGTGCTCGAAGCGGCGCAGCGCCGAAGACCCGGCGACGCTGGCGCGGAGCAGCTTCAGCGCCACCGTCCGGCGCGGGCGCTCCTGCCGGGCCAGATAGACCACGCCCATGCCGCCCTGGCCCAGCACGCGCACGATGGTGTACACGCCCACGCGCGTCGCGGGGGGCAGGGTGGGCTCGTCGGCGCCGCTCTCCTCGCGGGCGATCCTGCGCACCTCGTCGGGGTCGAGGAAGCCCGCGTCCTCGTCCTTGTGAAACTCCAGCAGGGAACGGACCTCGGCGAGCAGGTCCCCGTCGCCGGCGCACCGTTCGAGCAGCACCCGCTCGCGCTCGGGGCGCGCGATCTCGATCAGTTCGAGGAAGAGCTCTTCCGCGCGTTGGAAGCGGTCGGCGTTCATGCACGGGCGACCACGCCGGTCCTCGGCGAGGTCTTCTCGGGTGCCACGCCGGTCCCCGGCGTGCTGGTTCGCCCACGCCGGTCTCAGCGCGGCGACAGACCCTCTCAGACAAACCCGCCGGGGACCGGCGGGGGAGCAGACGCTACGCCGACCCCGCCATCTCGCGGTGCAGCCACGCCCGCGCGAAGGTCCACTCGTTCTTGATCGTCGCCGCCGACAGCGACAGGGCGCTCGCGGTCTCCTCGATGCTTAGGCCGGCGAAGTACCGCAGCATCACCACGTCGTACTTTCTCTTGTCGACCCGTTCCAGTTTCTGCATCGCCTCGTCCAGCGCGATCAGGTCGGTCCCGTCGGCCCCGTTGGCGCCGCCGGTGGCGTCGGCCATGGTCGCCGCTTCTCCCAGATCAACGCGCTTGCGGCCTCCCCCGTGCTTGATCCGGTTCCGGTGCCGCGCCCGCTCGACGAGGATGCGCCGCATCGCCAGCGCCGCGGCCCCGAAGAAGTGCCCCCGCCCGTCCCAGCGCGGGCTCTTGCCCTGCGCGTCGACCAGCCGCATGTACGCCTCGTGCACCAGCGCCGTCGGCTGGAGCGTCTGGCCCGCGGACTCGTGCGACATCCTCGACGCCGCCAGCTTCCGAAGTTCCTCGTACACCAACGGGAGCAGCTGAGCGGCGGCGTTCTCGTCTCCCTGGCCCACCGCGTTGAGGAGCATGGTGACATCGTGCACCGTGCGCGGGTGCTGGGTGGAGGGTCCCGGCCGGTCCGAGAGGTCTGATCGGACCGTGCTCGGCATGGGCGGATCCGTGGCCATCAGATGCACTGTACGAAACGGCACGCCGCGAGTCGTGGGGCCAGGTGGCGACGAGTCGTTCGGCGGCGGGCTGTCTGGGGCCTGGGTCATGGGTGGCCTGTTGAGGGGGGACGACGGAAGCGTTGCAGGGGAAAATGGGGCGAGAAAGGTCGAAGGTTGGCCGAGGCGTGCCCGCGCGTCGCATGGTGAATCGCAGCCACGATGTCCCACCACACCGACATATTCCGGCGCGTTCAGGAAAGCCATGCGACGCTGGCGGGTCGGATGGATGAAGTTTCCGAGGTGTTCTACGAGAGGTTGTTCAAGCGGCACCCCGCCGTTCGGGCTTTGTTCCCTGCCGAGATGACGAAGATGCGTCAGCACTTCGCGGTGGCGCTTTCGCTGATCTGCCGGAATCTCCAGAACTTCGAGGCGTTGGAGCGTCCGCTGATGGAGTTGGGGGCTCAGCACGCGGGATTCGGGGCGCGGCCTGAGCACTACCCGGTGGTGTGCGCGATTCTGATTGAGTCCCTGGGGGACGTGGCGGGGCGCGCGGGTGCCGCGTGGAACCCCCGTCTTGAACTGGATTGGACGACCGTGCTGGACCAAGTGGCCCAGTTGATGCTCCGGGGCGCGGCGGCGGTGGTGGATGAAACCCGCCCGCCGGTGGTGGTCGCGGCACGCCCGTTCACGGCGCGTCGACCCGAGGGGCCCGGGACCAGCCTTCGGCGGTTCGCCGGGGGAACGGGGGGGACCGGTGGGACCGGGGGTTTGGGTGGGCCGGCGGGAGCCGACGGGGGCTGACGGGGTGGCAGAGCGTGCGTGAGGGGCCAACCGAGAGGTCGGGTTTGTCTGGCCGCGGCACCTTCTGGCGGCGCATGGAGCAGGGGCCGGCGGCGTGACCGCGCCGTCCGTCTCCGGCACCCATGGAAAAGGGTTCGAAGGGTCTGTCCCACTGCGGCGATCGAGATCGGATCACGAATGACTGGCGAAGGGCGCGGCGTGCTGACAGACCCCGCCGATGCACCGACGCCCGCGGCCGGGGCGAGGGCCACCTCGCCTCGGCGGTTTCCAGGGGCCTGGGGGGCCCCCGACCGGACGGATACCATCCGGGCCCATGACCTACACCGTCTTGGCTCGGCGCTACCGCTCGCAGAAGTTCGACGA
>CAZDYM010000321.1:0-3161 GCA_964509325.1 uncultured Phycisphaeraceae bacterium | reverse complement strand
TACACTCTTTCCCCCCCGGCGACCCCCCGGCGACCCCCTCGAACGCTTCGCGCGGGCCCTCGAACCCCTCGAAGCCGCCCTGGCCCCCGTCGCCGACGAGATCACCCGCGTCTGCGTCGATGAGCCGCCCTCCAACCTACGTGCCGGCGGAGGAGGGCTCGTCCGCGACGGCATCGACCCCGTCATCGACGAGTGCCGAGCTCTCCAACGCGACAGCGGCCAGTGGCTCGCCGACTACCAGGCCCGACTCAGCGCCCAGCACGACCTGCCCAGCCTCAAGGTCGGGTTCAACAAGGTGTTCGGCTACTACATCGAACTGCCCAGCGCCCAGTCCCGGCGCGCCCCCGCCGCGTTCACGCGCAAGCAGACCCTCAAGAACGCCGAACGCTACATCACGCCCGAACTCAAGGCCTACGAGGACAAGGTCCTGTCCGCCGAGGACCGCGCCGTCCAGCGCGAGGGGGAGATCTTCTTCGACCTGTGCACGCGCGTCTCGCGCGCCGCCGCCGAGGCCGCCGCGCTCGCCCGCGTCTTCGCCGAACTCGACGTCACCGCCTGCTTCGCCGCCCAGGCCCTCCGCCGCGGATGGACCCGCCCCGCCATGACGCACGAGCCCGTGCTCCGCATCGAGCAGGGCCGGCACCCCGTTCTCGAGGTCATCCTCGGCGACACGTTCGTCGCCAACGACCTGCAACTCGGCGCCGCCTGTTCGGAACCCCGAAGCGCCGACCCCGACGCCCACCCCGCCACCCTCGCCCTCATCACCGGCCCCAACATGGCCGGAAAGAGCACCTTCATCCGACAGACCGCCCTCATCACCCTGCTGGCCCACGCCGGCAGCTTCGTCCCCGCCCGCTCCGCCGTCATCGGCGTCACCGACCGCATCTTCACCCGCATCGGCGCCGACGACGCACTCCACGCCGGGCAATCCACCTTCATGGTGGAGATGATCGAGACGGCCTCCATCCTCCACCACGCCACCGCCTCCAGCCTCGTCATCCTCGACGAGATCGGCCGCGGCACCAGCACGCTCGACGGCCTCAGCCTCGCCTGGGCCATCGCGGAGCACCTCGCGGGCGGGGTGGGCGCCGCCGCGGCCGCGGCAACCCGCCAACCCGGCAACGCGGCAACGCCCGAGTTCCCCGCCACGCACGCCGACGCCGACGCAGAAACGCCCTCCTCGGAAAAGAAACCGCCGCGCCGCGCGGACAACGCGCCACCGCCGACGGCCCCCGCCCCGCGCACGCTCTTCGCCACCCACTACCACGAGCTCACCGACCTCGAATCACGCCTCCCCGGCCGCGTGAAGAACCTCCAGGTCGCCGTCCGAGAGTGGCAGGACCAGATCGTCTTCCTCCACCGCATCATCCCCGGACGGGCCTCGCGTTCCTACGGCGTCCACGTCGCCCGCCTCGCGGGCCTGCCCTCCAGCGTCGTCCAACGCGCCGAGAGCCTGCTCGAATCGCTGAGCGTGTTGCACGCCGAAGGCGCGCCCCCCTCGGGCCCCGCCGCCCGCGCCGCCGAACACGCCGACCGACGCCAGCGATCCTCCGTCGCCGATGCCAACCAGCTCCGCCTCTTCACCGAGTTCGTCCCTCACCCCGCGGTCGACGCCCTGCGCGCGACAAACCTGGACACGCTGACGCCCCTGCAGGCCTTCGACGCCCTCCGCGAACTCAAAAAGATGATCGGGGAAAAGGCGAACTCGTCGCCGTCGGCGCCGGGAACGACGCCCCCACCCCACCCCGCCATGAGATGAGAGCCTTCCGCGGCCCTCGCCGCCTCTCCGCCCCCTCGGCCCCTCCGAAGGAACCCGATCCCCCCGGCGATCACCCCTATCCTCCCCCATGCCCCTCAACCACTACCTCACCCTCGGCCGCTCCGGCCTGCGCGTCAGCCCCCTCTGCCTCGGCACCATGACCTTCGGCCATGAATGGGGATGGGGCTCATCCCCAGAAGATTCCTGCCGCATCATGGACGCCTACATCGATCGCGGCGGCAACTTCATCGACACCGCCAACATCTACACCAAAGGACACTCCGAGAAGATCATCGGCGATCACCTCGGACGACACCCCGCCAAACGCGAGCGGCTCGTCATCGCCACCAAGTTCTGCGGCAGCCTGTTCCCCCACGACCCCCACGGCGGCGGCGCCTCCCGCAAAACCATCCACGCCTCCCTCCACGAATCGCTCCGCCGACTCCAGACCGACTTCATCGACCTCTACTGGCTCCACTTCTCCGATCCCTTCACGCCCATCGACGAGACCATGTCCGCCCTTGACGCGCTCGTGAAGGCCGGCAAGGTCCGCTACATCGGCTTCAGCGACACCCCCGCGTGGCGCTGCGCCCAGGCCCAGACCATCGCGCACTTCCGGGGCTGGACCCCGCTGTGCGCCCTCCAGATCGAATACTCGCTCATCCAGCGCTCCGTCGAGGGCGAACTCGTCCCCATGGCCCTCGACCAGGGCCTGGGCATCACCCCCTGGAGCCCGCTCGCCGGCGGGCTGCTCAGCGGCAAGTACCGCCGCGAAGACGCCGACAAAGCCAGGGCCGAGCACGCCGAGAAGGGCGGGCTCGAAGGACGCCGCGGCCCATGGATCTACGACAAGCTCACCGACCGCAACGTAGCGATCATCGAGGCCTGCGCCGCCGTCGCCCGCGACCGCGGAGCGACCATCGCCGAGGTCGCCCTCGGGTGGCTGCTCAACAAGCCCGGCGTCGTCAGCCCGATCTTCGGGGCCCGCACCATGGACCAGCTTGACGCCAACCTCCGCGCGCTCGACCTCGAACTCACCCACGCCGACATGGCCCGCCTCGACGAGGTCTCCAAACCCGCCCTCAACTTCCCCCACGACTTCCTTAACTTCGTCATCAACACCATGCAGAACGGCAGCACCATCAACGCCCGCCACAGCGAAGTCTGGAACCTCTCGCCCAGGAACGACGCGGAACGCTGGTAGCGCACCCCCGGAAGCCCGCTCGACCCCATCCTCGAATCGCGGGGCCCCATCCCGCCCCCCGCCCCGCGAGCGCCCCCCGAACCCCCGCACCCGCACCCACCCCCTCGCCCGCCGCGGCTACCTCGTCCTCGACGAGCGCATCCATGCCGTCGACCTGGCCGCCCGCTCGCGGCAGTGGACCTGGCCGGCAGCCGCCGA
>CAZDYM010000320.1:0-3166 GCA_964509325.1 uncultured Phycisphaeraceae bacterium | reverse complement strand
TCTCGACGATCTTCTTGGCGTTGTCCCAGGCGCCGCCGGCGTTGGCCATGAAGATGGCCTGGAACAGCCCGAACAACGCCGTGGACACCAGGAACCCGATGAAGAAGAACGAGTCGTAGAACGCGAACGCGAGCGTCGCGAAGAACACGCCCAGGAAGATGTTGAACATGCCCTTCTGCGCGTAGACGGTGCAGATATCGACGACCCGCTTCGAGTCCTCGACGCTGGCCTTGGTGGAGCCGTCGAGCTTGATGTTGGCCTTGATGAACTCCACCGCGCGGTACGCGCCCGTGCTCACCGCCTGCGTCGAAGCGCCGGTGAACCAGTAGATCACGCAGCCCCCGGAGATCAGGCCCAGAAGGAACGGCGGGTGCATCAGGCCCAGCTTGTCGAGGTTCTCCGTCAGCCCGTGCGTCAGGCCCACGATCAGCGCGAAGATCATCGTCGTCGCGCCCACCACGGCGGTGCCGATGAGCACCGGCTTGGCGGTCGCCTTGAACGTGTTGCCCGCGCCGTCGTTCTCTTCGAGGAACTCCTTGCCCTTCTCGAAGTCGGGGGTGAAGCCGAAGTCGCGCTCGATCTCCTGCTTGATGCCGGGGATGGTCTCGATGGTGGAGAGCTCGAAGACGGACTGGGCGTTGTCGGTCACGGGGCCGTAGGAGTCGACCGCGATGGTGACCGGGCCCATGCCCAGGAAGCCGAACGCGACCAGGCCGAACGCGAACACCGCGGGGGCCACCATGAGGTCGCCCAGGGTGGCGCCGGCCTCGTTGGGGATCAGGGTGATGTAGTACGAGACACCCATCAGCACCATGATGGCCAGGCCCAGCCAGTACGACGAGAAGTTGCCGGCGACAAAGCCCGAGAGGATGTTCAGCGAAGACCCGCCCTGCTCCGACGAGGTGACGACCTCCTTGACGTGCCTGCTGTGCACGCTGGTGAAGATCTTGACCAGCTCGGGGATGATCGCGCCCGCCAGGGTGCCGCAGGTGATGATCGTTGAGAGCTTCCACCAGAGGCTGGTATCGCCGTTGACGTTGGGGATGAGCAGGTACGAGGCGACGTAGGTGAGAACGATCGAGAGGCCCGAGGTGATGAAGACGAGGTTGGTGAGGGGCTTCTCGAAGTCCATGTGCCCGGCGTTGCCGTGCTTGCTCTTGGCCACCGCCTGGTTGAAGAAATAGGCCGCGGCGGAGGCCAGCACCATGATGATGCGCATCATGAAGATCCACACCAGCAGTTTGACCTGCACCGTGCCCTGGGCGGCGGCGGCGGCGGCGGTCTGCTCCGCGGTCGCGGTCGCCGCCGTCACGCCCTCGGGGAGGTACAGCCCCGGCAGGATCGCCAGCATGATGAACGAGATCAGCGCCACGCCCGTCACGCCGTAGGTCTCAAATCCGTCGGCGGACGGCCCGACCGAGTCGCCGGCGTTGTCGCCCACGCAGTCGGCGATCACGCCCGGGTTCCGCGCGTCGTCCTCCTTGATCTTGAAGACGATCTTCATCAGGTCCGAGCCAATGTCGGCAATCTTGGTGAAGATGCCGCCGGCGATCCGCAGCGCCGCCGCCCCCAGCGATTCACCGATCGCAAAGCCGATGAAGCACTTGCCGGCGAGCTCGGCGGGCAGGAACAGCAGGATGATCAGCATGATCAGCAGCTCGACGCTGATCAGGGCCATCCCGATCGACATGCCCGCCTTCAGCGGCACGTCGTAGCAGGGCCAGGGCTTGCCCCGCAGCGACCCGAACGCGGCCCGGCTGTTGGCGAAGGTGTTGACCCGGATGCCGAACCACGCCACCCCGTAGGACCCGGCGATGCCGATGAGCGAGAACAGCAGGATCATGCCCATCTCAAAGGGCGTGACCTTGACCAGCAGCAGGAAGTACGCCGTCATCGCCACCGCGACAAACGCCCACAGGATCATCAGGAACTTGCCCTGCCGGAACAGGTACGTCTTGCACGTGGCGTAAATCAGCTCGGAGATCTCGAGCATGCTGCGGTGCACCGGCATGCCCTTGAGCTGCGTGTAGATGACCAGGCCGAACCCCAGCCCCAGCAGCGAGACCACGATGCCGCCCAGCAGCAGGTTGTGCCCGCTCATCCCGCCGATGAACTCGGCCTTGACCGTCTCGTTGTTGAAATCGGGCAGGACGATGTTGACCTCGCCCCCGGGCTTGTGCCCGCCCTGGGCGGCCCCGGCGGCGGGCAGGAAGAAGACCGAGGCCACACACGCCAGCACGGCGGCGAGCCACAGGCCCAGTTTGGACGGGGTCTGTCGGTGGGACGAATGAGTCGGCAGCATCAGCGTCGGTCTCCGTCTATCAAGGATGGATCGTGGTCGGCGTCGTGTCTCGCGCGGGCGCGAAACGGACTTCGCCGAGCAACAACTTCATGGAACACCCGTCGTGCCGGGGGCGCCAAACGGCGAGGCCCACGAGACGGCCTCGGCTCCGAACATCGGACGAACGGGGCGTGGGAACCCAGTTTGGCGGGGCCGGCGCGGGGCGTCAAGCCGCGTGCGCACGCCCCGGCGGGACGCCGCGCCCGGGCTGCTACCTTCCTGTACGTCGACGCCATGCCCGAACAAAGTCCTTCAAGCACTTCCCGCCCCACCCGCTTGCTGGTGGTCCTGCCCTCGTGGGTCGGCGACGCCGTCATGGCCACCCCCGCGCTGCGCTCGCTGCGCCGGGCCTTCCCCGGGGCCTTCATCGGGGCGCTTGCTCGCCCGGGCATCGATGACCTGCTCGCCGGCGTTCCGTTCATCGATGAGTTCCACGTCGAAACGACCGCCGGGGTCATGGGACCGAAGCGCTCCGCCGCCAAACTCCGCGGGCGGCGCTACGAACTCGCCGCGCTGCTCACCAACTCGTTCAGCACCGCCCTGGCCACCCGTCTGGCCGGCGTCCCGCGCCGCGTCGGCTACGACCGCGACGGCCGCGGCATACTGCTCACCGACCGCCTCACACCCGCCAGACGCCGCGACACCCCCCCGTTTGATCGCTCGCCCACGGACCCCTCGGCGTGGGCCCCGGTGCCCGCGTGCGGGTACTACTTCGACGTGGTCCGGCGCGTGATCACGCTGGCCGGGATGCCCGACCCCGGCGCCGGCGCGGGGGTCATGGGTCCGCTGGAACTCGCCCTGACCGACGCCGACGCCGCCGCGGCT
>CAZDYM010000319.1:0-3166 GCA_964509325.1 uncultured Phycisphaeraceae bacterium | reverse complement strand
CGTCCGGCCAGGCCCTCCCGCTGGTGGTCCCCGCGCCGCCCAACGCCCCGCTGCCGCCGGCGTTGCCCGCGGGGCCCGACGGGACGGAGGTCGAGACACTCAAGCAGCGCATGGACACGATCGACCGGCGCCTCGCCGACCTCACCGCCCTGCTCGAGAAGGCCGTCGCCGAAAAAGGCGCGAGCGCCGGCTCCGATCCCGCGAAGAGCAACTGACACGCCAGGCCCAGTCCCCGCGAACCGGGACCGGGGCCGTGAAGTGCACGCCCGGGACACACACGATCACACACACCGGGACATCGAACCACTGCACGACCGGCGCCGCCACCGCGGCGCCGGTCGCTTCGTTTTCGGGCCCGAAGCCCCTCACCCCGAAACCACCCGGCAGCCCCACGGCATGCAGCCGTGCTCGTCGAACACCAGCACCTCGTTCGAGGCGCCCGCCTTCACCCACGACGCCGGGATCGCCAGCCTGGTCTGCGGGCCCACCGCCTTGTGCGACGACGTGCTCGTGAAGTACCGCCCCAGGTTGTGCCCGTTGATGAACACCTGACCCTTGCTCAGACCCTCGGTGTCGAACACGAGGGGCCCGCACTCCGCCGGCAGGTCGAACACGCTCTTCCACCACATGGGGCTGTCGCCCTTGCGGGCGGCGCCCTTCTTGAGCGGCTCCCACGCGTTCCCGGTCGGAGGTTCCCACTTCGCGAAGCCCCAGTCCGCCCTCTCGCTCACGCAGGATTCGCCCGCGAACAGGGCCACGCACCCCTTGAGCGCCTTGCTGGCGTGCTCCATGTCGCCCGCGATCGCCAGCTCCAGCGTGTTGTTCGCCTTGAGCCTCTCGCCCTCCAGCCGCAACCGCAGCGAGCACCCCGGCGTCAGCACGCTCACCGCCTCGTTGTTCACCAGCACCAGCCCCGGCGCCAGCGACCCGTCGTCCACCGGCACGTCCACGCACACAAACACCGGCGTCTTCCGCTTGTGCGCGAACCTCCACACCAGCCGGCGCGGGTCCGTCGTGTCCCCCATCTGCAGCCCCATCACCGGGCTGCGGAACTTCAGCGGCGCCACCGGCGCCATCAGCTCGATCTTCGGCGTGCCGGCCTTGATCGCGCTCACCTCCCACACCTGGCCGAACACCCCCTTGGGCTCGCCCATCAGCGTGCCCTCGCACGCCCGCCCCAGGTTGTCCGCCAGCATCACCACGCTGGTCTCGCCCTTGCCCAGGGGCAGCGTCACCGGGTGGGCGGTGTCGGTCGCGCCGGGGCCCACGCCCACCACGCCCAGCCCCTCGCCCCCGCTCCAGAGGTGGACGCGGTCGGCACTCTCGAACAGCCCGACCTTCACGCGCCGCGGAGCGCCGGACTTCACCCGCAGCCGGTACCACCCGTACCCCATCGGCGCGCCCAGTTCCGCCAGCGTGGCCGGCTTGTCGATCCGGGCAAAGCGGGGCGATTCCCCGCTCGTGTACGCCGCGCAACCCGAGCCCCACCACGCCGCCGGCGTCACCTTGACGTTCACCCGCGCCGGGGGCTTGATCGACGCCGTCCGCACCGACCCGTCCGGCCCCAGCCTCAGCGCGCTGCCGGCGCCCGCCCGCGGCACCGGGTTCCCGTCGACGTCAAGGGCCTCGACCCCGAACCACACCCCGTCCGGCGTCGCGATCGCGTGGTCGATCGAGTCCTCGTTGCACACCGCCACCGCGATCCCTTCGATCTCCTGGATCAGCGGCGCGTCGCCCTCGGGCACGATGATCTCCACCGGCGAGCCGTTGATCGAGATCAGCCCCGCCGACCCCGCCGGCCCGAAGCACACCAGGCTCTTGCCCGCCAGCGCGAACGCGCACAGGTTGCAGTAGTCGAGCGTCGCCCGCCCCGCCAGGTGGGTATCGAGCAGCACCCACGCCGCGTCCTGCGAATCCAGCGTCACCGGCAGCGTCGAGCCGTCCGACAGCACCAGCCGCACCGTTCGGCGCGTCCGGACGTCCTCTCCCCCCGCCGCGAACACGAACACCACGCTGCCCTGCGAGCCCGTCGCGTGAACCACCGAGGGCGTCGCCCCGTTCCCCGCCGCGCCGGAGCCGCCCTTCCTGCCCCGTCTCCCCTCGGCCGCCCAGTCCACCGCGACCGTCACCGGTTGGTACGACGGGTCCAGCCCGCACAGCACCCTCTCGAAACTCGAGGCGAACGTCGCCACGCGCTTCAAGGCGTGGTACCGCTCGGTCTTCTGCCCGGTCTCGGTCAGCAGCGCCGCGCTGCTCCCCGGCGTCACAAACGACCACGCCCCGTCGTCGGTCTTCCCGCCCGAGAAGCCCAGCCGCGTCCCCGGCGCGAAGGTGTCCACGTTGAACTGCGCGCCGGCCGCCAGCGCCTCCACCAGCGCCCGCTGCATGCTCCGCGCGCTCGCCCCCGCGCCGGCGCCGTGGCCCCACGTGTCCACCCCCGCGCGGTCGTGCGCCCCACGCAGGCCCATCACCAGCCTCGGCTGCTGCGGCCTCTGCATCCGCAACTGCCGCAGGTTCGCGTGCAGGTGGGCCGTGCCCGACCACGCCTCGATCTGCCCCTCCGAAGCGTGGTACAGGTCGTGGTTGGCGATCACCGGGACGTTGATCCCCCCCTCGCGCAGAAACCGGGCCACCTCGCGCAGGTAATCGGTGCCCTCCTTGATGACGCCCCCCGTGTTGGTCGCCAGCGAGACCACCCCGTCGTCGCCGCACAGCCAGCGGTGCTCCGCCGAGACCGCGATGATCGGCCCTTTCCCGCGCCGGTTCGGGCCCCCGGTCACCTGATGGTTGACGAGTTTCTCGCACAGCGCCGACAGCCACGACGCCGCGCACGCCAGGTACCCCGGGTGGTGGGAACGAACCTGCGCCAGCGTCCCCGGCGCCAGCGTCCCCGCCGACACCAGCTGCGGCACCACCGTGGGCAGCCACGCCGGCAGGCCCCCCAGGTCCAGCCCCTCGCCGATGTAGGGCCCGACGCGCACGATCACCCGCAGGCCCATCGAGTCCGCCAGGCGCAGGAACGCCCCGATGTCGAGGTTCCCGTCGAAGGTGAACTTCCCCTGCCTGGGCTCGTGCGCCGCCCACACCACCGGCACCTCGACCGTGTTGAAGCCCGCCGCGCTGAGCGCCCGCAGGCTCGTCGCCCACTGGCCGCGGTCGATCTGCG
>CAZDYM010000318.1:0-3170 GCA_964509325.1 uncultured Phycisphaeraceae bacterium | reverse complement strand
CGTTCGCCTGCCGGTCCAGTTCGACCCGAACGACCGCGCCTTCCTCGGCGTCGAGCAGGCACACCTCCGCCCGCGTGCCGCCCCAGGCGATCACTTCGGCGGCGTGCGAGCCCGCGCCGCCGGGCCCTCCCAGCAGCCACGCCACGTACCGCCGCGCCACCGCTGCGTCGTCGATCTCCGCGGTCACGGTGTAGAACACGGGGCCCGGGTCCTCGCTGCGCGGCGCTGGGATGGTCATCCCGCCAGCGTACGCGAGCGGGGCCGTGTCCGGCGGGATAACCGGGATCGATCCGTCGTTCCCCGCCTAGCCTTGGCCCCGTTCCCGCGCGCTCGGCCCGTCGGCCGCGCCGGCCCGGAGCGCTTCGCGGAGGATCGCCCGCATGGGTTGGTGGGTCGCCGATTACTTTCACACCGACAAGGTGCTGCTCGTCTCGCACGTGTTCTGGGTGATCTTCGCGATCTGCCTGCACGAGCTCGGGCACGGCTGGGCGGCCATCCGTCTGGGCGACCGCACCCCCATCCTCACCGGGCACATGACCTGGAACCCGGTGGTGCACATGGGCATCCCCAGCCTGATCGTGTTCGCGCTGACGGGCTACGCCTGGGGCGCCATGCCCGTGGACGCGTCGAGGCTGCGCGGGCGGTACGCCGATTCCATCGTGGCGGCGGCGGGCCCCGCGATGAACCTCGGGCTGGCGGTGGTCTGCACCGCCGCGCTGGCCCTGTGGATGCGCTATACCCCGCAGGCGACGCCCGACCACTTCGAGCAGAACGTGCGGACGTTCCTCTTCGTCGGGGCGTACCTCAACTGCGTGCTGCTGGTGCTGAACCTGCTGCCCGTGCCGCCGCTGGACGGCTCCCGCATCGTCGCCGACTTCGTGCCCTCGTTCCGCAGGCTGATCTCCGACCCGCGGGCGGCGATGGCCGGGCTGATCCTCATCTTCATCGCGTTCAACCAGATCGGCCCGGCGGTCTCGCGCGGGGCGTCGCGAGCCATCCTCGACACCTGCCAGTGGGCTGGGCGGGTGTTGCCATAAAACGAACGGGGTCCGAGCGTCAGGGTTTTGTGTGGATCAGGCCTGGACGCCGCGCGCTTTCCCTTGCAGTTCCCTTCCGGGCGGCTATACTCTCGACCCCCCTGAGCGGCCCGGTCCGGGTCCGCCTTGTGGTGTGGCAAGATTGTTCGCCCTGATCCCGTGGCACCGCGCCACGGGTCGGCGGCCCAGCACCTGTTCTCCAGCACCCCGGAGCCCGGCTCAATGGTCCGAATCCGACTCAAGCGGATGGGGCGTCGCAACCGCCCGTTCTACCGCATCAACGCGATCGAGAAGCGCAACAAGCGTGACGGCAAGGTTCTCGAGAACCTGGGCTGGTACGACCCCATCGCCGTCGAGGGCAAGCAGTACCTGCTCAAGGAAGAGCGGATCAAGCACTGGCTGAGCGTGGGGGCCCAGGGCACCGACACGGTGAACGGCCTGCTCGCCAAGGCGAAGTTGATCGACGCCGACAAGTGGGCGGCGTTCATCAAGGCCCGCAACGAGCGTCGCGCCGCCGCCCGCGCCAAGGCCGCCGCCGCCGCCCCGGCCAAGGAAGAGAAGAAGTAGGAAGGTTTCGGTCGTCGGTTCGCCGAGGCGTCATGGCCGCCACCCGCATCGACATCCTCACGCTGTTCCCCGATCTGTTCGAGCCGGTTCTTTCCGAGAGCATCACCGGCCGGGCCCGCAAGGCCGGCCTCGTCGAGTGGCACACGCACGACATCAGGAGGTTCGCAGCCAACAAACACAGCAAGGTCGATGATCGGCCCTTCGGCGGCGGCCCCGGCATGGTGATGATGTGCCAGCCGCTCTGGGACTGCGTGCGGAGCGTCGAGGCCGAAGACCCCCGCCCGGCGCGCCGCCTGCTGATGACGCCGCAGGGAACCCCGCTGACGCAACGGGTGGTCGAAGACCTCTCGAAGCAGCCGCGGCTGCTGGTCATCGCGGGTCGCTACGAGGGCATCGACGAGCGGGTGATCGAGAAACTGGCGCCGATGGAGGTGAGCATCGGCGACTTCGTGCTCTCGGGCGGGGAGATCCCCGCCATGCTCCTGGTCGACGCCGTGGTACGGCTGCTGCCCGGGGCGCTCGGACACGAGGACTCGGCCGTCGAGGACTCGTTCAGCGAGTTGGTGACGCCCAGCGGCGTCAGGCGACTCTTGGACTGCCCGCACTACACCCGCCCGCGCGAATGGGACGGGATGGAAGTGCCGGACATCCTCGTCAGCGGCGACCACGAGAAGGTGGCCCGCTGGCGGCTCGACCAACGGCTCGCGCGGACCAAGGCGCGCAGGCCCGACCTCATGCGGTAGGCATCGGGGATCGGGCGTCAGGCATCAGCAACGCGGCGGGGCAGGACGTTCCGAGCCTCCCCGATCTTCACGACTCAAGCCACTCGCCCTCAGCCAGAAGCCCTCAGCCATACGCCCTCAGCCAGAAGCCCCCCATCCCGCCTCAGGACCTCCCCATGGCCATCCAGCAGATCCTCGAATCCGTCTCCGCCGCCCAGCTCAAGACCAACCTCCCGCGCATGGACGTGGGCGACACGGTGAACGTTCACTGCCGCATCGTGGAGGGCGACAAGGAGCGCATCCAGGTGTTCCAGGGCGTGCTGATGGTCCGCAAGGGCCGCGGCCCCGGCGAGATGATCACCGTGCGTCGGATCGTGAACGACGAGGGCGTGGAGCGGACGTTCCCGCTGCACTCGCCCAAGATCGCGGAGATCGAGGTGGTGCGCCGGGCCGATGCGCGTCGGGCCAAGCTGTACTTCCTGCGGGACCGCGCCGGCAAGAGCCGCCGCCTGCGTGACCGCCGCCGCGGCTTGAAGCATGTCGCCGGGCTGAAGGTCGTCGGGCAGGCGTGAGTCTCCCCCCACGCGTTCGAGTGTGAATCCGCACACGCCCGGCCCGCGCTCGGGGCCCCCTGATCGCCGACCGGTCGCGGAGTGGGCGAGGTTTCCTCGCGCCTCATCCGTGAACGTGGCGGCCGGCGCCTCCTGCGGCTGAGATCGGCGCGCACGCGCGGCGACGCGGGCG
Source organism: uncultured Phycisphaeraceae bacterium (assembly GCA_964509325.1). GTDB lineage: Bacteria > Planctomycetota > Phycisphaerae > Phycisphaerales > UBA1924 > JAFLCM01. The sequence goes on along the minus strand of CAZDYM010000318.1, from coordinate 100 downwards.
CGAGGCGGTCGTGGCTTGGGGTGCCGCCGACCCTATCATCTCGTTTCCCCGGAACGCTCGTGCCGCGCCGGCAGGGGCGTTGATTCTCGGGTTCGCCCCG
>CAZDYM010000317.1:0-3198 GCA_964509325.1 uncultured Phycisphaeraceae bacterium | reverse complement strand
TCGTCTTCTTCACCCCCTACCCTCCCCGCATGCCCCCGGTGGACCTTTCCGGCAACGCCCGCCTCCCGCAGATCGTCGAACTGCTCGACGTCATGAGCCGGATCAAGGACCCGCTGGAGATGCAGCGCGAGTACAACGCGCGCATCCGACGCATCCAGAACAGCGCCGGCTACGTCGCGCTCAGCGTGCGGAACCTGCCCAAGGGCTACTACCGAATCACACGGATGACGCTCGACTCCGCCGCACCGACCGTCTGGCAGGACAACTGGAAACTCGGCCACACCCTCCCGCTGTACACCGGCGGGTTCCTCGGCACCGTGGTCGAATCCCCGGAACCCAAGCTCTTCCATCATCTCAAGGTCCAGGACGACCCCGTCCTCGGAGACCTGCTCCGGGACCTGGGCTCCGCCATGGCCATCCCCCTGTATGACGCCGGGCTGGTCCAGAACTGGGGCGTCATCTTCCGGCACGACCCGACCGGATTCTCGGAAAAGGACCTCGAAGACCAGCTCGTCCGCGGCAACCTCATCGGCGGGATGGTGAAGAACCTCGTCAACGTCCGACGAATCGAGGAACTCAACGCCCAGCTGTCCGAGCAGATGCAGCAGGTCGCCAACATCCAGCGATCGCTCATCCCCCAGAAACTCCCGGAGGTCTCGGGCGTCACCCTCGCCGCCAGTTACATCACCTCCAACCAGGCAGGGGGTGACTACTACGATTTCTTCGACATGGGGCGGGGGCGGTGGGGGGTGGTCGTCGCCGACGTCTCGGGCCACGGCGCCGGCGCCGCCACCGTCATGGCCATGCTCCAGACCATCCTGCACGACTACCAGGACCGCCACAAAGGCCCGGGCGCCATGCTGATGCACGCCAACCGCCAGTTGCTCCGCAAGAACCTCGACAGCAGTTTCGTGACGGCGATCATGGGCGTCCTCGACGAGGACCGCCGCACGCTCACCTTCGCCAACGCCGGGCACATGAACCCCGCCGTCCGCGCCGCCGACGCGGGTGGGGGGGACGCCGGCGCCGGATCGACCGGCCCCGTCCGCGAGATCCCCGGCCACGGCGACGTCCCGCTGGGCGTCATCGATGACGCCGAGTACCGCGACGAGTCCACCCCGCTCCACCCCGGCGAGACCCTCGTCCTCTACACCGACGGCATCACCGAAGCCTTCAGCCCGCCCCCCGAAAAAGAGATGTTCGGCGCCAAGCGCCTCCTCCGTTCCCTGGGTGAAGCCCCGCCCGACCCCGTCGGCGTCATCGACGCCATCCACGCCAGACTCCACGCGCACACCCAATCCTTCCAGCGTGCCGACGACCAGACCATCGTCGCCGTGCGGGTCCGGGCGTAATCACCTCCCGCCCGCCTCAAGCCTCCCATGACCTGGTACGAGCCCGAAGGCCTCCGCTTCGAATGCACCATGTGCGGCGCCTGCTGCTCCGGCGGCGAAGGCATGGTCCTGTTCTCGCCGCAAGAGGGTGACGCCATCGCGAGGCGCCTGGGCATCTCCTATCAGGACTTCCTCGACCGCTACACCCGGATCATCGACGCGGGTGGGGGGGGCGCGGGTGGCGGGGGCAAGGTCCGCTCGCTCAACGAGATCGAAACGCCGCACGGCCTCGACTGCGTTTTCCTCGACCGCGCCGCCATCCCGGGGAAGGCCGTCTGCTCGCTCTACGAAGACCGCCCGACCCAGTGCCGCACCTTCCCGTTCTGGCCCGAGCACGTCGATTCACCCCGCGCCTGGAAACGCCTGAGCAAGCACTGCGAGGGCATCGGCCGCGGGACCTTCGTGCCCGTCGAGGCGATCCGGGTCCAACGCGACCGCCAGCGTGCCGCTGACCTCTCGCGGTGAGCGGGGGGTCCAGGGCGAGGCCACGCCGGGGGCCAGAGCGGAGAAGGCCACGGCCGTCCGGCTACTTCCGCTTCTTAAACCGCCCCTTGGGAACCTCGACCCGCGTCGAGCCCTTCCCGCCGAAGCCCGGCAGCCCGCTCAGATTCGGCATCCCCGGGAGAGCCCCCGACCCCGCCATCGAACGCATCTCCTTCATCGCCTTCACGCGGCCCATCATGCCAAGCCCCGCCACCTGCTTGGTCATGCGGCTCACCATCTCGAACTGCTTGACCATCTGCCCCACCTCTTCAACCTTGACCCCCGCCCCACGCGCCACACGCCGGCGGCGCGAGTGGTTGAAGATCGAGATGTCCTTCCGCTCCTGCGGCGTCATCGAGTTCACGATGCCCTCCAGCCGGTCCAGTTGCTTCTCCTCGATCTCCACATCCTTCAGCATCGACCCGACGCCCGGCAGCATCCCTAGCAGTTGCTTCATCGGGCCCATCCGCCGCAGCGAACGCAACTGCTCCAGGAAGTCCTCCATCGTCAGCTGGCCCTTGGCCATCTTGTCGGCCATCCTCTGGGCCTCGGCCTCGCTCACCTGCTCCTGGGCCTTCTCCACCAGCGACACCACGTCGCCCATCCCCAGGATGCGCCCCGCGATCCGCTCGGCGTGGAACTCCTCGATCTGATCCAGCTTCTCGCCCGTGCCGATGAACTTGATCGGCGCGCCCGTCACCTTCCGCACCGTCAGCGCCGCGCCGCCCCGCGTGTCCGAGTCGAACTTCGTCAGGATCACCCCGTCCACGTTCAGACGTTGGTGGAACATCCGCGCCGAGTTCACCGCGTCCTGCCCCGTCATCGCGTCCACCACCAGGTACACCTGGTGGGGCAGCGTCGCGTTCTTCACGCCCGACAGTTCGCCCATCAGTTCGTCGTTGATGTGCAACCGCCCGGCGGTATCCAGGATCACCGTGTCGATCTTCCTCTCACGCGCCACGCGCACCGCGTTGCGGCACACATCGACCGCGACACCGACCGCCTTCCCGTACGCCGCCGCCTTTTCCGGCTCGCCGTAGAACTCGACCGCCGTGTTCCCCGGCGCGTCCTTGGCCACCTGCTCGACCACCGTGCGCAGCTGCTCCACCGCGGCGGGCCGTTGCAGATCGGCCGCGGCGACCAGCACCGAACGGTCCTTCTTCCGGAGGTACGCCGCCAACTTCCCGCACGTCGTCGTCTTGCCCGAGCCCTGCAGCCCGCACATCATGATGACCGTCGGCCCCGGCGAGGCCCGCGGTACCCCACGCACCGAGCCCGACAGGGCCGGCCCGCCCGCGCCCGCGAGCGGCGTCACCCCCCCACC
>CAZDYM010000316.1:0-3205 GCA_964509325.1 uncultured Phycisphaeraceae bacterium | reverse complement strand
TGAGCGTCGGCGAGGTGACGCCAGCAAAGCCTCGCACCGGCTTGGCGTCGGGAGCGACGTAGCGCGCGGCGGTGGCGTTGGTGACCTGGAGCGCGTCGAGCTGGCCGGAGGACGCGTCGCTCAAGACCGCGGCGATCCGGTAATTCGCGCCGGGCTTTTGGGTGGTGATAAATTCCACTGTCGCCTCGCCGTTGCCGTCGAGCGTAGTGGTGATCGTGTTGGTGGTCGAGGTGGCGAAGGTGCCGGCAAACACCCCCGTGGTGCCGTTGTCGCCACCGGCCGCGCCGTTGGCGGCGTCGTTGGGATCGATGACGTTTTCCGGGTCCCAGTCGCTTGGCGTCGGGTCGTCCACGTCGAATGCTTTTAGGCTGACAGTCTTCCCGGCCGCGCCCGCCATCTTCATCTTTACGTTGATGCGCGTGCGGTGGAAGGTGGCGTTCTGGTCCGCGCCATCGCTGAAATAGCGCAGTCCCTCGAGCCACTCCAGTGGCTTGGTGGTGTAGTCGGCGTAATAGGCCGGCACCTTGAAGTCCTCGACCGGGTTGTCGGCGTAGAGAGACACCCACTCGATTTCACCGGTGGCGATGTTGACGACGACCTCGGCGATCTCGGTGCCGTCCGCTTTCTCAACGACGAGGCGCAAGGGCGCGGAGGTCATGCCGCGCAGCTCAAGCAGGATAACGCCTCGGTCGTTGTTTTTGATCCCGTCGAGGAAAGCCGGACCGAACTCGGCAAGATCGACGCCCGCCGCCGTGATCTGCTGCGTCGTCGCGCTGGCGGCGGCCTGGTCGGCGTTGGGTCCGTAGGTGCTGGCGGTGTCCGTCAGGTAGTTAAAGGCGGTCGCCCGGGTGAGGCTCGTGTAAGCCAAGTTCAGCCCGCCTTCCGCCTGCTTCAGCTTGTAGCGGATCGAGGCCGAGGGCGGCAGCACGCCGAGCAGTTGCTTGATGTCGAGGAAGAGCGGGAAGAAGTCGGCGAGGTCGTCGGCGCCGTCCACCCGGTTGTTCTGCCAGTCCGTGCCGGTGGTCTGGGCGATGGACGCGACATCCGTGGTGTCCACGTCATCATCGTCGTTCGCCGCCCAGCGGAATGGTTTTCCAGGCAGCGCGACATCGGAGCTTTCTTCGCCGGTCAGGCGGATTTGTCCGTCGTGGTCGGCGTCCACGGCAAGCTGGGCGGCGACGAAGAGGGCCGCGGCCTCCAAGGTTGCGCCGCTCGTCTCGTCGTGGGTGAAAACGCGGCCGGCCTGCACCTCGCCGGTCCCCGGGATGAACCGGTGGTCGGTCCAGGCGTCGGGGCCGAGCACGACTTTTTCGAGTTCTCGCCGTCGCCAGGCAGTCGCCCCGGTTTCATCCCCGATGCGCTCCCACGCCGCAGTAGCGAGGCGCCCTTGGCTGTCGAGGTAGTGGCCGTGCAGGCGGTTGTCAGAGTCGAGACGCAGGGCCTCTTCCAACTCGGCCGGGCCGGGGAGGCTGATTCCGTCCGGGAAGTAAACCTGATCATGCCATGAACCGGACGAGTAAGCACCACCGTAGATGGCGCCGCCGGGGCCCACGAGCCAGGGGGTGTAGTCAACGGGAACGCCTCCGACACTGTATTGTCCGTAAGGCTGGCTTCCTCGGCGACCGACCGGCACGCCGGCGCGGGTCACGCCAAGAAACCCGGAGGGCAAATAGTCGGTGGGTTCGGGAGGGAGGGCGGTGCCGAGGTGCAGTTTGTAGAGGTGATGGGTGAGCTGAATGGTCGGGCCAAGGCCCCAGTCGGAGCCCGGGCTCGCGGTGGCGATCTCGATCCACAGCACGTTGTTGTCGTCGAGGCCATGGACCTTGCCGACCCGATGTCGGTCATAAAGGGGGTAGAGGTAGGCGTCCCACAGAGAATCCCATTCGTGGGTTTCCAGCGGCCATTCCACGACGGTGTTCTGGCCGGGAGCGAGAAGGTGGATCCCGTCTTCCCGGGTCGTCTTTTCCTCCCAAGGCCAGGGATCGCCGTCGAGTTCGCGCAGGTATTGGCCCAAGGCCAGACTGTTGGTCGCGACATGGCCGGCGGCGTTGATCCAGTGCTGATGCACGTGAGAGTAATTATACCAGAGAGCGTTGTCCGGCTCGGGAAAAACGAAGGGGGTGAGCGGCAGCACGGCGGGCAGCATCTCGCCTTGGCGCCAGACGCTGAAGCCGGTGGCGTCGGCGGGAGCGGCAAAGACCGCCACGCCACCGAGGGCCGCCGCCACCACCGGAGCGGGGGTGGAGGAGGGCGGGCTGATCAGGATCGCGATGGCGTTCGGCACGTCGGCGACACGGGGGTCGGTGCCCCGACGGGCTTCGTCGAGGTTTTCGATCCCGTCTCCGTCTTCGTCCAAGTGGGCGCTGGCCGGGTTGGCGGGATCGTAGCCGTGGGCGGCGAACCAGCCGTCGCTCAAGCCGCTGCCGCCGGTGGAGTAGTTGAATGGATCGCTGGCGAAGGTGCCGGAGAGGCCGGCGTAGGCGGGGCCCAGCTCGAGCGCATCGGGGATGCCGTCGTGGTCGGCGTCCGGGAGTTCGGCAAACGCGGAGGGCATCTCCATTCCATGCTCGTCGACGGCGACGACGCGATAGCGGGTCGAGACGAGGAAATCGGCGGCGTCGTGGGTCCAGGCGATGTGGTCGGCGTCGGTGAAATCGAGCCGCTCCCAAGTAAAGTCGGACAGGCGGCGCTCGATGGCGTGTTCGATCTCGTAGGGGTTGGGATCGGTCCAGCGCAGGGTCCAGACGCGAGGAGAGTCAACGACGAGGACGGGGTTTTCGGGGGCACGGAGCTGGGCCGGGTCGTCGAGGCTGAGGCGGAGCCGGAGGAAGCGGCGGGGAAAGGCGGCGAGTGCTTCGGGGTCGAGGAGAGTAACGAGGTCATGGCCCTCGACCGGGAAGCTTTGGCGATCCGCCTCGGTGACAGTGTTGTAAGTCACCCAATGTTCCAAGGTGGTCGAGGCCTGCAGGCGGATGTCCACGTCATCGAGACCGATGCGCTCACGGTAGGTGAGGGTGAAATGGCCGGCGACGATCTCGATAACCGGGACGAGGCGGGCGTCGGCGAAAAACGGGGCGCCGGCGAAAACGTATTCATGAAGATTGGGCACGCCGTCACCGTCGGGGTCGGCCATCACGCCGCTGATCGCCGGATCGGCCAGCTCGGCGGAGGTGAAGGCGGCGGCTTGCCAGTCGGGGAAGGAGGT
>CAZDYM010000315.1:0-3230 GCA_964509325.1 uncultured Phycisphaeraceae bacterium | reverse complement strand
AAGCGCTCGACGAGCCCTCCGTCGAAACCCTCGGCGTGCGCGTCGCCCGCGAACTCCCCGGCGAGTACCGCGAGCGCCTCGCCTCCCTCTGCCGCGCCAAGAACACGCCCCTCGAACTCCGCACCCTGCGCGAGATCGGCGCCTTCACCGCCGACCCGCGCAACGACCAGGGCGTCGCCGCCCGCGTCCGACTCAAGAAGGCCGTTGAACTCGCGGATTTTCTCGGGTCCGTCAAGGGCCAGGGCTCGCGCGAGCCGGCCCACGTGATCGCGCTCGACGCCGTCACCAACCCGCAGAACGTCGGCATGATCGTCCGCTCCGCCGTCGCGTCCGGCACGCGCGCCGTCCTGTGGCCCTCCGCCGGCGCGCCGTGGGTCGACGCGCTGATCGTAAAGTCCTCGGCGGGCACGGTGCTCCGCTGCCCCATCGTCCGCTGCCGCCACCTCGTCGACGCCCTCGCCGAGATGAAGGCCGGCGGCTTCCGCCTCGTCGGCCTCGACATGAACGGCGTCACCAGGCTCTACGACCTCAAGCCCGCGCACCGCACCGTCGCCGTCATCGGGGGCGAAACCACCGGCCTCTCGCCCTCCACCCGCGAACTCATCGACGAGACGGTCTCCATCCCGATGGACCCGCGCGCGAAGGTCGATTCGCTCAACGCCGCCGTCGCCGCGAGCCTGCTCTGCTTCGAACTCGCCCGCAAGCGCGGTGCCGCCCAGCGCTAAGCCCGCCGGCCGCGCGGTCAGCGCTCCTGAGGCCCCCCCGGCTTTTCACGCTCCAGCCGCGCGAGCTCGAAGACGAACAACGCCGCCCGCGCGTCGCCCTCGGCGGCCTTGCTCCGCAGCTTCGCGGCGATCGATTTCAGCTCCTCGTCCGTCACCGTCTCGGCGATCTTCAGGCCCGCGACACGCCGAGCCAGCGCCTGCGCCGTGCCCCCGTCATCGGTGAACGTCACATGGCTCGTGCCGAACATCACGGCCCTACCGCCGAGCGTCAGACTGAACGCCAGCAGCGTCGAGAGCGCAAGCCCGGACAAGATGAACCATCCCACCGGCGAACCGCCTTGACGAACCGGGCGTGGTTTCCGGACGCCCTCAACCTGATCATCATCGAAGCCCACGGCGCACCCGTTCCTTTCGCCCGCCCCGGATGCTGTGTTGCCTTTCGCGAAGCCCGATCCCTGATTCGGCGAGGACACATCAATCTTTCGCGAGTTCACTCGCAAGAGCAACCAGCGCCAATCAATCCCTTGAAACTGCGGCGAGTCGCTCAATCGCACTCCGGCGCCCTCCGCCCCCTAGTGTCGCCCGTGGGCCTCGACGGCCCTCACACCGAGCTTCCGCCGCACCACACTCCCATGCGAATCCTCCTCACCAACGACGACGGCATCCACGCCCCGGGCATCGAGGCCCTCTACAACGCCCTCGCCGACCCCCACCACACCTTCGGCGGGCCCATCGCCGGCGCGAGCGTGGTCTGGCCCGTCGCGCCACTCACCGTCCAATCCGCCACGTCCCACGGCGTCACCTTCAAGTCGCCCCTCATGGTCTCGCACGAGACCGTCAGCCCCACCATGTCCGGCGTCGCCGTCGATGGCCGCCCCGCCGACTGCGTCAAACTCGCCGTCACCGCGCTGTGGCCCGAGCGATTCGGCGCGGGGCAGCGACCCGACCTGGTCATCTCCGGCATGAACGCCGGCGCGAACGTCGGCGTCAACGTCATCTACTCCGGCACCGTCGCCGCCGCCATCGAGGCCGCCTTCCTGGGCGTCCCCGCCATCGCCGTCAGCCTCCACCTCGGCAAGGGCCGCACGAGGTTTGACATCGGCGCCGCCCACGCGCGCCGCGTCATCGAGAGAATCCTCCGCGGCGGCGTCGGACCCGCCGGCGCGCTCAAACCCCACGACTGCCTCTCCATCAACATCCCCATCTGCGAGGAGGGCACCACGCTCAGCCCGCCAACACCCGACCGCCCCGAGGTCCGCGTCTGCCCCCACAACGTCCACGGCCTGGTCGACTCCTACGAGAAGCGCCTCTCACCCAGCGGCGAGGCCTACTACTGGTCCACCGGCAGCGGCCTGGGCTTCAAGAACGCCGACCCGGGCACGGACGTGGAGTTGATCCGTCAGCGCCACATCACCATCACGCCGCTGAGATACGACCTGACGATGCACCAGGACCTGACGGCGTGGCGCGAGTGGCTGGCGTGAGTCGCTCTATCGTTCCTCCGCGTCAAACAGCATCGTCACCTGCGAGCCGTACACGGGGTAGTCGATCCGCGCTCGATACCCGCGGAACGCGCCCGCGTCCCAGCCCATCTTGTCGCACGCCGTGCGGAGCAGCTCGGCGTAGCGGGGCACGTCGGGCGAGCGGAAGCGGGCCAGGCCCGTGCCCATCGGTTCGATGGTCTCGTTCAGGTCGAGGATGTCGATGTCGCGGGCCGCGTCGTTGGCGCCCGCGACGCCTTCGAACGCGGTGTCGTAGACGCGGAGCGCCGGGGATTTCCCGGCCGAGAGCACGTCGCGGTGCACCAGCGCGTCGAACTGCATGATGGCCGCGGGCACGCTGGTCTCGGCGAAGACGTAGCTTTTCCGCGTCGAGCCGCGGGCGCGGTAGCGCTTGATCTCCGCCACGCTCAGTTCGGCGAACACGAAGTCGATGGCCGAGGTCGGGCCGAACGCGTCGCCCCCCAGCGAGTAATGGACGACCTCGTCGGCGTGGTGCACCCGCAGGGCGGGCGTGACGCCGCCGGCGGGCGCGGAGCAGAAGTCCTTCAGCAGCAGGCTCTCCAGGTCGTTGACGGGCGTGCCGTCGAGGGTTCGGGGCATGCGCTCGCCGCGGTCGCGGCTCATGCGTCGCGTGGTGATCTTGACGGCGGCGCCGGGGCGGAGGCGCTGCAGGCCGATCAGGCCGTTGAGCCACAGCACGTCGAGGTGCTCGCCGTCGGGCGAGGGGTGCAGCAGCACGGTGGCCATGATGGCGCGCGCCTCGGCACCCTTGAGCTGGCTCATGGCGCGGAACGCCGCCTGCTTGCGCCGCAGCTCGAACTCTCGGCGCGCCTCGGGCACCCAGGCGCTGACGATCGCGTCGAGGGCCGCCCGGTCCCCCACTTCGTGACGGATGAGCGACTCGAACCGGTCCACCGCGCCGCGGGCGCCGGCGATCACCGCCCCCGGAACCCCCTGCGCCTCGAGCCCCGCCAGCACGCGGCGCAGCGGCTCGGGCCCCGGC
>CAZDYM010000314.1:0-3254 GCA_964509325.1 uncultured Phycisphaeraceae bacterium | reverse complement strand
CTCGGGCGCGTCGGTTCGGACCGAACCGACGCGCCCGAGCCACGCGCGCCCTCCCCACCCGCGCGGGCACGCTCGCGACGCGCCGTGAGCGCCGAAACACCCCGCTGCCCGGACACGTGTTCACCCGACCCGCATCACCGGAGAGCCGCCGTTCCGGCGCCCGGCGTTGGGCGCTCACGCGCGTTCGGTCGCGATGCGCCCCGCCTGATCCAGCCGGAGTTCGCCCCGCGCCACGCACTGGCGCAGCCCCTCGTAGATCACCGCGCACACCGCCGTGGCGAGGTTGAGCGAGCGCTCGTTGGCCACCATGGGCAGCACCAGCAGCCGGTCCGTGTTCGCGGCGAGGATGTCGCTGGGAAGTCCGCGGGTCTCCTTGCCGAAGACCAGGTGATCGCCCGGCCGGAGGTCCGCGTCCCAGACGGTGCGTGCGGCCTTCGTCGTGAAGAACCATCGGCGCGCCGCGTTCGCCGGGGGCGCGTCGAGGTTGGCGCCGGCGGCAACGCCGCGGCTGGGCACGCTCAGGTACGCGGGCCAGTTCTCGTGCTCGATCACGCCGAGCCGGGGCCAATAGTCCAGCCCGGCGCGGCGCAGCGCCTTCTCGGAGGTGTCAAAGCCGAGCGGACGCACCAGGTGCAGGGCGCAGCCCGTGGCGATGCACGTCCGCCCGATGTTCCCGGTGTTGTTGGGGATCTCGGGCTCGTGGAGCACCACGTGGAAGAGCGGCGGGATCATCGGTCACGCTCCCAGAGCCACTCGACCCGAGGCCCGCCCTTGAACTCGGCGAAGAATCGGACCTTCCCCGCCGTGACGACACTCGGGCACCAAGCACCCGTCGCCACCGGATCGACCCGACCCCGCGCCGCGCCGTCGGTGCCGGGGCCCAGTTCACCGGTGAACCAGAGGTACCGGCGGCGGTGGTCCGCGAGGCGCTCCCCAAGCAGACGCCGAGCACCTCCCGATGCCACCTCCTGATCCACCCGGTTCGGCACGCGGAACGTGACCGCGTCGCGTACGTCGGGTTCCGCCCGCGCGTCCTCCAGCGGGCACGTCGCGAGCACCCAGTCGAAGTGGTGCGACCCGTCGGGCAACGTGTGGCGCAGCAGGACCATGGGCCGCGGCGCGGGGCTCGGGGATGAGAGTTCGGAGGGGGGATGCGGGGATGACATCGAGGTGCCGTCGGGCCGAGAAGCGGCTGCGATCCGAGCGTGGCGGGGCCGGTTTCCTGCGTGCCAGTCTGAAACGGCGGGCGGGGAACCCGCTCCGGTGATTTCAACCGACGACGCCGCCGGCTGGTGCCGCGCTCCCGGGTTGGCCGATGAACAAGACTACACTGTTCGCGTTGCGGCCCAGCGAGGGGCTGACGCCTCACGGAACCCCAAACCCGGACACCCAAACCCCGCCCCCACCATGCGACCCTGCCACCTCACCGCCGCTGTTGTTGTCGCCCTCGCCTGGCTGCCGTTGACGGCCTGCAAGTCCCAGCAGCAAGCGCGAGCGTTGCCCATGGTGCGTGAGTCCGCCGCCCGCGCGTACACCTACGGCAACTACGACCTTGCGGTGACCGAGTACCGCGAGGTGGTGATGCGGAAGCCGGGCTATTGGCAGGACCGCCTCGAGTACGCCAAGGCGCTGCTCGCGGCGAACCGCCCGGGCGAGGCCCGCGAGCAGATGGAGATCCTCTACACATCCAAGCCCAACCGCTTCGACGTGCTGGACATGCTGGCCAAGTCCATGGTCGCCTCGCGCGATGTCGAGGGGATGGCCCGCGTCATGAAGGACGAGGCGTACGCCCGCAACACCCCGCGCGACTGGGTCCGGTACGGGTGGTACATGGCGGTGGCGGGCGACGCGGACGAGGGCGAGTGGGCCCTGAAGCGCGCGGCCGAGTTGGACCGCGGCCGCAACGCCGGGCCGCAGATCGCCCTCGCCGAGCTCTACCGCGCCTCGGGCGACACACCGAGCGCCGTCGCGCGGTACCGCATGGCGCAGGCGATCGAGCCGCGGAACGAGGAGGTCCGGGCCGCCTTGATCGCGCTGGGCCAGGACCCCGATCCTTCCAACGCCGTCACACCCGCGGAGGCTTCGCTCCCGCCGAACCAGCGCCCGATCGAAAGGCGCCCCACGGCGTCCGTCACGGTCCCGGATCGGTGATCGTCGACGCTCAGGCCCGCATCAACTCCCACACCAGGGCCTCGTCGAGCGCCTGCTCGGGCGCGATCGTCGCCCCGTCGCCCCGTCCCCGCCTGACCGCCGCCGTGACGTTGTCCCACGGTTCCGGCGGCACCACCGGGGCATCGCTGCCCAGCCAGACCCAGCGGCGCGGGTCCAGCCCGGCCCGCTGGTACGCGCCCACCAGGTCCGCCAGCGGGAACGCGCGGTCGGCTCGGTGTGGGACGTGACGCGCGATCGCCTCGACATCCGTCAGCAGGTGGCACGGCTGCGGGCTGCACACCACCCGCAACAGCGCGAAACGATCAACGTCCGACTCGTCCACGAACTGCGCGTGCTCCACGCGGATGGCACGGTCACCGGGCACAACCGCGCGTGCCGCGCCGGCGCCGCCCGCACCCCCAACCCCGACGGATCCGGGGCCCGCTTCCCCCACCGCTGCGACGGCGTCGAGGACCATCCGCACCGCACCGTCGCCGATGGCGTGCACCGCCGCGCCCACGCCGGACGCGCGTGCCCGCCTGAGCCCTTCGACGATCTGCTCCCTGGACACCAGCGCCGTCCCACGCGGCGAACCCGCCAGCGGGTCGGCGTACGCGTCCAGCATGAACGCCGTGCGGCTGTTGAGCGTCCCGTCGGCGAACATCTTCAGGCCCGCGAACATCACCCGCTCACCCGAGGAGGGCGCCGCGCCGCGCGGGCACGCGTCTCGAACGGCGTCGAAGTGCTCCGGCGTCGCGTACAGGCGCACCCTCGTCCGCAGAAGCCCGCGCCGGTCAAGATCACGGAGCACGCCCACCAGCCGGGCCCGCGCGAACATCTCGTGGACCTCGACGACGCCGCGCCGCGCGAGATCGTCCAGCGCCGCCACCACCCAGGCGCGGTACTGCTCGTCATCGGGTTCGGGAAGGGCCGCCCACACCGCGTCGCAGGCGTGTTCGAGCAGCAGCCCGGTGGGCTCGCCCGCGCGCCCGCCTTGGCCGGCGTGCCGCACGATCACGCCGCCAACCGGGTCGGCGCTCTCGCGGGAGATCCCCGCGGCACGCAGCGCCGCCGAGCTGACCGCCATGGCGTGATGGTCAAAC
>CAZDYM010000313.1:0-3283 GCA_964509325.1 uncultured Phycisphaeraceae bacterium | reverse complement strand
GCGCTCGTGCGGGCGGTCCCGTCGAGGCGGGCCGGCACGCCGGGCGTCCACGCGTCGGCGCTCGGGCATTGAGACGATGAACGATCGAACTTCAACATCGTCCGGTGGGTTGGCGCTGGAGGTGAGCGGGCTGAGGTTCCGGTACCCGGACCGGTCGGCCGCGGACGGATGGACCGTGAACGTGGGGTCGCTCGCACTCTCCCGGGGTCAGCAGGTGCTGCTGACGGCGGGGTCCGGCGCGGGCAAGAGCACGCTGCTGCAACTGATCGCGGGGCTGATCGAACCGAACGCGGGGACGGTGCGGGTGGCGGGTGTGGAGATGGGGTCGCTGCGCGGGCAGGCGCGGGACCTGCACCGGGGACGGCACATCGGGATGATCTTTCAGACGTTCAACCTGCTGCACGGGTTCTCGGCGGTGGAGAACGTGATGGCGGCGTTGATGTTCTCGACCATCCCGCCGCGGGAGCACCGGGAGCGGGCTCTGGGGCTCTTGCGTCGGCTGGGGATCGATCGGCCGGACGCCGACCCGGACCGGCTGAGCGTGGGTCAGCAGCAGCGGGTGGCGGTGGCGCGGGCGGTGGCGTGCGGGCCGGCGCTGGTGCTGGCGGACGAGCCCACGGCGAGCCTGGACCCGGAGAACGCGGCGGGGGCGATCGGGCTGATCCGCGAGGTGTGCCGCGACGTGAACGCGGCCCTGCTGTGCGTCAGCCATGATCCGGGGATGCGAGCGTTGTTCGAGGAGCGAGTGACGTTGGAGAGTTTGGCGGCGGCCCGCCCGGTTGGCGCTGGAGAGCACGACTCTGCTTCGCAGAGTCGTGGCACACCCTGAGAAAAGGAGATTCCCATGGCGTACGCGGACTGCTTCGTGCTCTCGATCAGGAGGAAGAACCTGCCGGCGTACAAGAAACTCGCCGGGATCGCGTCGAAGGTGTGGACCGAGCACGGCGCGCTCGAATACTGCGAGTGCGTGGGCGAGGACCTGGAGCCCAAGATGCCGGTGGCGATCTTCCCGTTCCCCAAGATGGCCAGGTGCGGGAAGGATGAGGTCGTGGTGTTCTCCTGGATCCTGTACAAGAACAAGGCGCAGCGCGACCGGGTCAACAAGAAGGTGATGGCGGACCAGCGGCTGGCGGAGGCGTGCGACCCCAAGAACGCGCCGTTCGAGATGAAGAAGATGGCGTACGGCGGGTTCGACGTGATGGTGAGGGCGTGAGGAATCTGGCGTCCCCGGCTTCCGGCCGGTGCCGATCCGGGGATTCGTTGAACCGCCGCGATCGGGCGTGACCATCTCAACACCGGCGTGAAGCCGGTGGCACCAAGACCGGAGAGCATCGTGGCATTGACGGATTTCACGATCGTTCGTCGCAGCATCCTCGGGCGCACCTTTTCAAGCGTCGTGACGGTCATCACCGTGGCGGTGGCGGTGGCGCTGATGCTGGTGCTGGTGTCGATGCGCCATTCGGGGCGGCAGGCGTTCGAGCGCGGCAGCGGGAACATGCACCTGCTGGTTTCGCGGGACGCCTCGCCGCTGGCGGCCGTGTTGAACGGGGTGTTCTACGCGAACCCGCCGCAGCGGAGCATCCGGTGGTCGGAGTACCTGGAGCTGACCGGTCGTTTCCCGCTGGAGTGGGCGATCCCGACGCAGATCGGGGACAGTTGGCGCGGGTACTCGGTGCTGGCGACGACGACGGAGTTCTTCACGCGTTTCGAGCCGGCGGTGGGGGAGCCCTGGCGGCTGGCGCAGGGCCGCGCGTTCGAGCGGGAGCTCGAGGTGGTCGTGGGGGCGGCGGCGGCGCGGGAGACCGGGGTGCGCCTGGGCGAGAAGATCGTGCTGACCCACGGGGTGAGCATGTCGGACACGGCGCGGGAAGCGGCGCTGGCGGCGGGGCAGACCATCACGGAGCCGCACGTCCACACGGAGTACAAGTTCGAGGTGGTGGGGATTCTGGAACCGTCGGCCAGCCCGCACGACCGGGCCCTGTTCATCAGCCTGGAGAGCACGTGGCTCCTGCACGCGCACGACCGGCGCGTGGCGGAGAACCCGGAAGCGCCGCTGACGACGCCGTCGGACATCACCGACGCGGACCGGCTGATCACGGGCGTCTACCTGCGGTTGCCCACGCGGGCCGGGTCCCAGGCGCCGGCGAACCTGCCGGTGGTGTTCGAGCAGTTGCGCCGTGACACGTCGATCACGGTCGCGAACCCGAGCCGTCAGATCGAACAGTTGTTCAAGATCGTGTCGAACGTGGACCAGGTGTTCCTGGCGCTGGCCGGGGTGGTGATGCTGTCCAGCGGGATCGGGATCATGCTCGCGCTGTACAACTCGATGGAGCAGCGGCGTCGGCAGATCGCGGTGCTGCGGGTGCTGGGGGCGAGCCGGTCGCGGGTGTTCGGGCTGATCCTCACCGAGAGCGCCCTCCTGGGGCTGGCGGGGGCGCTGCTCGGCGTGGCCCTGGCGCTGGTGGGCAACCAGGTGGTGGCGGGGTTGATGAAGCAGCGGCTGGGGCTGGTGATCCAACCGAATGTGTCCGCCGAGTTCGTGATGCTGCTGATCCTGGCGACGACGCTCCTAGCGAGCGCCGCGGGGATCGTGCCCGGGGTCATGGCGTACCGCACGAGCGTGGCGAAAAACCTGAAGCCGATCGGGTGAGGGGCATGTCGGGAGCGAAGGCGTGAAGGGGATGTGCGGAGTCCAAGCCCGGGCCGGCCGTCGGGGATTCTCTCAGGGCTCGGCCGCTTTCGCCGTCCACACCTCCGCGCTTCCGCACCCTCTCGCTTCGCCTGATACGCTTGCGCCGTGGCACGCGCACCGAAGAACTCCTCCACGTACACCACCGAGTTCCGCGATGAACTTGAGGAGCAGCGGCTCGACCTGCTGCGTCGGCGGTTCCTGTGGTACTGCGGCGTGATCATCGGCCTGTCGGCGATCAGCCTCGTCTTCGGGGTGCTGGTCACCTGGTTCGGGGGCAAGTTCTCGACGCCGGGGACGCCGGAGGCCGCCGCGCTGACCGACCCCGCGGTGCTGATGGCGTGGGTGCTGACGGCGTTGTCGGCGGCGGTGTACGTGTTGGCGTTCTCGTGGGTGTACCGGAACCCGCAGAAGAAGGACCAGGTGTTCCGGATCGTGTTCTGGCTGATCGTCGTGTCCGGGGTGATCTCGCTCACGCAGGGGCCGCTGGCGACGGTGCTGGCCAGGCCGGGGCCGGACGGGCGTGTGAGAACCGGCGCGGTGACGATCGGCGATCGTGATGCCGGCTTGAACGATTGGAGCGTCGGCGTGACG
>CAZDYM010000312.1:0-3283 GCA_964509325.1 uncultured Phycisphaeraceae bacterium | reverse complement strand
CAAGTGGAGCGAATGAGATTCGAACTCACAACCTCCTCGATGCGACCGAGGCGCTCTCCCAATTGAGCTATCGCCCCAAACCGGCGCTGCGTGCCTCCCGTGGCCGGGCCGCGGCGGCGGCCTTGACAGAGGATGAACCTTGGCAGCGGTTCGGAGGGCAGGAGTATAGCCGATGGGTGATTGGAAGGCGAACCACCGCCGACGACGCGGCTCACCTGGTTGCGGCGACAAAAAAACCGCGGCCTGCGGGCCGCGGGTTTCGGGGGAGGCGGGGTGATGGAGGGCTTCGGGTGTTGGGTTACGCGCGGAGATAGAACGGCCGCGGCGTGTTCTTGTCGGCGGGGTCGACATGGACCTTTCGGCCCTTCCAGATGACAGTGCCGTCGCAGACGGAGAAGAGGGTGTCGTCCTTGCCGCGCTGGACCATGAAGCCGGGCTGGAAGTAGGTGCCGCGCTGGCGGACGATGATCGAGCCGCTGTTGCAGACCTCGCCGGCGAAGAGCTTGACGCCGAGGAACTTGGGGTTGGAGTCGCGCCCGTTCTGAGTCGAGCCCTGACCTTTCTTGTGTGCCATGACGTTGATCCTGTGGAACGGGCCGCGGGGGCGGCGGGGGGAACGGGGAATGGGGAACTGGGAACGGGGAGCGGAAAAACTGGGGCGGGGATGATACCCGCAGATCAGCGCAGAATCCAGCGCTGGGTGGTCCGCGTCAGGGTGCTGTTCAGGGAGGGGTCGATTTCCCCGCTGACTTCGTGGCGGAGCATCATCGTCTTGCGGAGGACGTGGGTTTGCCCGTTGTCGGGGCGGCGGATCGACTTGGTTTCGCCGCTGAAGCCGGCCATATAGACCGTGGCGTCGGTCATTTTGAGGGTTGGGGCGGCCCAGACGACGAGCCCTTCCTTGGCGTTCTCGGGGCCTTGGAGGAACTGGCCCTGGAGTTTGATCTCCTCTCGGACAAACGGCTGGTCGAGGTAGGCCATGATGGCGTCGATGGCCTGCGCGGGCACGTCGCGTCCGGAGCGGAGAACGGTGCCGTCGCTGAGGGCGAGGTCGAAGCTGGGGGCGAAGTAGAGGTCCTGGCCGCTGAGGTTGGTGGCTTTGAAGGTGAAGTAGAAGTAGGCGCGGGGGGCCTGGCCCGGGAGGGTGATGTTCATGCAGCGGAGCGGGCCGGGCTCGACGCGGAGTTCCCAGCGGCGTGGGATGGCTTCGGGCTCGGGGGCGGCCGCCGCGGGTGGCCGAGAGGGTGCGAGCAGGGCCGCGACGAGGGCGAGGAGCGCGGTCAGCGGGGTGAATCGGGCGGCTTTGGTCATGGTGGATGGGTCGGGCCGGGGCTCGGCGGTCGGCGGGGGTCGGCCGTCGGGGAGATTGTGAAGCCGGTGGGCACGGGGCGGAACGGGGCTGTAGTGTACGGTGTTCGACGGCGGTGGGAGGCGTGGGTTCCGGTGGGATTCGGCGGCGCGTGGAGCGCGGGCTGGTGCGATCGGGCGAAGTTGAGGGGCGGACGGGACCGAGATGAAGCAGTGTGAGACGCCATACTGGTCAGCGGGCTTCGGGCCGGATGGTCCAGGGAGTCGGGGGGGTCCGGGTGGTTCGGGGGGTCCGGGGGGGTCGGGGGGGCAGGGGTTGGTGGGCGGGGCGAGGGCGTTTCGGGTGGCGCGGGTGCCGGGGGAGTTCTTGGAGGCGGCGGCGTCGCGTCTGGTGGCGCGGTCGAACGCGGTCGGGGGGCGTGGAGCCGCGACGGGCGCCGGGCGGCGGTTTCTGGAGGCGGCGCGGGAGCACGGGATCGACGTCGGCCACTTCTTCGCGTCGTGGGCTCATGGCGGGAAGACGGTGCGCGAGGTCTGCCTGGCGGTGCCGGGCTCGGGTTCCACGGCGATGTACTTCACGTCGAACCCGGCGGGTGAGGCGGCGCGGATGGAACTGGGCGCGGTGGTGGAGGAGTCGTGCCGAGCGCTCCGCGGGACGCGGCTGGCCCAGGCGCTGCTCGAGCCCGAGGAGGAAGGGGCGGCGGCGGGGCTGGCGCACGGGGGTTTTCGGCGGCTGGACGAGTTGATCTACCTTCGTCGCCCGCGGCCGGCGGTGGGGGAGTTCGGCGCGGCGTACGGCGACCTGCCCGAGGGGCTCAGCCTGACGACGTGGCGCGAGGGCGACGACGGCGACGTCAAGCGCGCCCTGGAGGATTCGTACATCGGGACGCTGGACTGCCCCGAGTTGTGCGGCGTGCGGAGCACCGACGACGTGCTCGAGAGCCACCGCGCCACCGGGCGGTGGGAGCCCGGGCTGTGGTGGGTGATCCGCGAGGGCGGGGCGGCGCGGGGCGTGATGCTGTTCAACCCTTGCCCGGAGCAGCAGAGCATCGAACTGGTGTACTTCGGGCTGGGGCCGGGGCTGCGCGGGCGCGGGCTGGCGAGACAGCTGCTGCGGATCGGCCTGGCATCGCTGGAGCGGCGGACGGAGAAGACGGTGACGTGCGCGGTGGATGCGAGGAATCTGCCGGCGCGGAAGCTGTACGAGCGCGCGGGGTTCACGGAGTTCGGTCGGCGCGTGGCGATGATCCGGGTGGTGGGGTAGGTCGGGCGGGTTCGTCAACAGCGGGGTGCGTTTCCCACAATCCACAGGCTTCCACACCGGGAGACGTGGACAACGGACGCGCGGAAGGTGGAAAAGAAAATCTGCGCGGGCGGTTGCCCCGGAATCCCGGCGTTTCGTGATTGTCAAGGGTGTGTAAGAGACTGGGGGCGGTTGCGTCCCCGCGCGGACGGGCTACATTCCGCCTGCGGTTCACGGACGAACGACCGCCACCCTGGGCCGACACTCGGGACCACGCAGCCGGATCGGATCCGCTGCCTCGAACCGGCGGCCCCTGAGCGAAAACCGACCCCGCGGCGGAGCGTTGAAGGCCCGCCGGAGGATGTGGAGCGAGGGTTCGCCCTCGCCGGCTGTCGCGCGGGCCCGGTTCGGGTCGTCGCGGGGGCTGTGTCTTGCTCGTGGCGGGATGGAACGGATTGAGTCGAGAGCGTCAACCGCGCTGTGCTGGAGAGATTCCGGTGGGCGCGACAGCCAGAGGGAACAGTGCCACGTGACCGCACTCCCCGCAACTTCGACCGTTCAGAACGCCGCGGCTCGTCAGGTGGGGAGCGGGGCGCTCCAGGGTGGGATCGGGCTCGGCGCGGGCGGGGCGGCGGGCCAGCTGGCGGCCCGGCTGTCGGCCCGGCTATCGGCCCGGCTGGCGGCGCGGCTGGGGGAGCCGAGGTTCAAGCGGGTCTTCGAGCCCTCGGCGGT
>CAZDYM010000311.1:0-3311 GCA_964509325.1 uncultured Phycisphaeraceae bacterium | reverse complement strand
TCGAGGAGACTCCCCATCGACCACTCCCCACGCCAACGTGCAAAACCCGCGCCCCAAGCCAACGCCGCGCACAACCTGCGCCGCGCCAGGACCGGATCGCGCAACAAGCGCCCCGACCTGCTGTTCCCGACCCCCCCCCCCGATCCCCCACGTTCCGTCCCCCGGCTCCCACCCCTGCCCTCACACCCTCATCTGTTTGATCTCCTCGTACGCCTCCATCATCTTGTTCCGCACCGCCTGCAGCATCTTGAACGCGGCGTCGGCCTGCTGCGTCGCCATCAGCACCGTCTCGACGTCGTCGCGCTGATTCGTCACCAGGTCCTCGACGGACTTGGCCGCGTCCTGCTGCATCTGGTTCACCCGCTGCAGGTTCTGCATCAGAACGTCCTTGAACGACACGCCGCCGTCTACCTGCGGCAGCCCGCCCGCGGCCCCAGCCCCGGCGCGCGGCGTCAACCCCAGACCCGACAGCCCGCGCATCGACCCGCCACCCGAGTTGATCAATCCAAGCGGATCAGCCATGACTCAACTCCGTCGCAAACCACGTTCCCCTGACCCAACATTCCCTGATGGCTCGATTCCTTGATGTCCGTTATCCAAGCAGCCGCAACGCCTGCGCCATCATGGTTTTGGTCACCTCCGCCGCCGTCGCGCTCGCCTCGTACGCCCGAACCGCCTCGACCGCGTGGATCTGCTCGATCACCGGGTCCACGTTCGGATGGTACACATAGCCCGCGTCCGGATCGCCCTGCGGCCGCGCGTACGGGCTGCTCGGGTCCCACACTTTTCGGAACGGCGCCGAGTCCTCGCCGATCGCGGCCAGATGGACGCCCAGCTCGCGGCCCGCCGCGCTCTTCGCCGAGGGATCACCCGGCAGGAACATCGCGATCCTGCGCCGGAACGGGTTCGGGTTCCCGTCGGCGTCCAGGATCGTGTCGCGGTTCGCCAGGTTCGCCGAGATCACGTCCAGGCGCATTCTCTGCGCCACCATGCCGCTCACCGCGATGTCCAGACTGCCGTACATGCGCTCCGCGCTCCTTCACCGCGCCCGGTGGCCCGGGCATCCCGCCTGAGGACCCCGCCCGACAGGCGCACCGCCTGCTCCGCCGAGCGACCCGCCTTACGGCCGCTCGCGGATCGCCGACTCGATCAGCGACATCCGGTTTCTCAGCAAGTCCGTTGCCAGCCGGAACGCCGCCGCGTTCTCCGTCAAATCCTGCATCGCTCGTTCAAGGTCGCGGTCGTTCCGATCGTGGTACAGCAGCCTCCCGCCGGTCACCTTCGGCACGAGTTCAAGGCTCAGAGGCGACCCCGCCGCCGCCCGAACCTCCTCCGTCGAGCGGATCCTGAGTTCCCCTCGGGGCCCGCCGAACTCCTCCCGGCGGCGCTCCACCGCCTCGCGCAACTGCTGCTGAAACGCCGGCACCGACACGTCCCGCGCTCGATACCCCGGCGTGGTCAGATTCGCGATGTTCCCAACCAGCACCTGATGCCGGCGCGCCGAGAACCGCGCTGCCGCCTGCAGCACCGGCACCGCGTCCGAACTGACCAGTGAATCCAGGAACATCCATCAACCCCTTCAGCAACCGCGATGCCCCGACGCTTTCATACCTCGATGACTCGATGACTCGATGCCTTGATGCCCCGAGACCGCTCTACAACCCCTCCTCCACCAGCCGCAGCTGCTTCCACTTCTTGAGTTTGAGCCCGAGGGTCCGCACGCCGATCCCCAGTTCCCGGGCGGTCTTGACGCGGTGCCCGTTGTGCCGGTGCAGCGTCTCGACGATCACCTCGCGCTCGATGTCCTCGAGCGAGCGTCCCACCATCGCCGTCACCGCGGGCATCGACGCCGCCTCCATCACCGACCCGACCGGCCCGTCGGACGAAGCGGGCGGGGCGGTCATCACCGCCGACGCGCCTTGGGTGCCACGCGCGGGAAGACCGACCGGAACCCGAGGCGGCGCGCCCGACCCCGCCATCGCCGCCCCGGTCATCGAGACCACCACGCCGGGCGCCGCCAACCAGCCCCGCAGCAGGTCCGCCGTGATCGCGGCCCCTCGGCTCAGCACCACCGCGCGCTCGCACAGGTTCTGCAGTTCCCGCACGTTCCCCGGCCAGGCGTACGCCATCATCAGCTCCATCGCCCCGCCCTCGATCGCCACCTCCGCGCGCCCTTCGCGCCGGCACACGGCGCGGACGAAGTGCGGCGCCAGCAGCGCCACGTCCTCGATCCGATCCCGCAGCGCCGGCAGGTGCAGGGGCAGCACGTTGAGCCGGTAGAACAGGTCGGACCGGAACGAGCCCCGTTCCACCTCGCGCGAGAGGTCGCGGTTCGTCGTCGCGATGACCCGCACGTCCACGCTCATCGCCAGGCTCGCCCCCACCCGCTCGAAAGACCGCTCCTGCAGCACCCGCAGCAGCTTGGCCTGCACGTGCGGCCTCACCTCGCTGATCTCGTCCAGCAGCAGCGTTCCCCGGTGGGCCAGCTCGAACCGCCCCTTCCTCAAACGCTCCGCCCCGGTGAACGAGCCCTTCTCGTGCCCGAAAAGCTCCGATTCGAGCAGCCCCTCGCTCATCGCCGCGCAGTTGACCCCCAGGAACGGCTCGGCGCAGCGCGGGCTCAACTCGTGGATCGCCCGCGACACCACCTCCTTGCCCACGCCCGATTCGCCCGAGATCAGCACCGTCCCCTGCGACGCCGCGATCGCGCCGATCCGCTCGCGCACGCCGTGCATCGCCGCCGATTCGCCGAGGATCCGCTCGAGCCCGCGCGGCCCGCCCGAATCCGCCGCCGCAGGCGCATGTTCGCCCCCCGCCGCGAGACGCAGCACGTCGTTCTCGCGCTTCAGACGGGCGTGCTCGATCGCACGCTTCACCGCGATCACCAGCTCGTCGCCCTCGAACGGCTTGGTGATGTAGTCGAAGGCGCCGAGCTTGATCGCCTGCACGGCGGTGTCCACCGTGCCGAACGCCGTCATCAGCACGATCGGCAGGTCTTCGTCCACCTGCCGCACCTGCTCGATCAGCTCCAGCCCCGACAGGCCGGGCATCTTGAGATCGGTGACGATCGCGTCCGGCCGCCGGCGTGCGACCGACTCCATCGCCGACGCCCCGTCGCCCGCGGCAATGACGGTGAACCCCGCCCGTTGCAGCGTCACGGCCACGCTGTCGCGCAGCATCTCCTTGTCATCCACGACCAGAACGGTGCTCATGCCGCTTCACTCCCAAGCTCGGCCGCCCGGCGGCCGCTCAACCTGGCGGCCCGGGTCTCCGACCCGGATCGAGCCGAACTCCTCTTTCCTTCGTCCACC
>CAZDYM010000310.1:0-3312 GCA_964509325.1 uncultured Phycisphaeraceae bacterium | reverse complement strand
CGTTCTGGAAGGCGGCGTAAGGACACGGGCCGCCCCGCGGGCGCGGGGCGGCCCAGCGCCGCCGCGGCTTCCGCCACCGGGTCACGCCCCTGGGCCCGCTCCGCGGCGAGTTTCTCCATGAGCATCACCCAGGTCTCGCGCTCGTACTCCATCAGGCCGATGACCTCGTCGACCTTGGCCAGGTCTTTCTCCAGCGAGCCCTCCGTGAGCCGCGTGAACATGTAGGTGTACAGCCCCGACAGCCGGGAGCACAACTCGGGGTTCACCGAGTGGTCCAGGGTGTTCATGAGCTCCATAATGATCGCCTTGGCGCTGGTGAACCCCTCGTACACCTGCTCGTAGTTCTTTCTCGCCAGCCCCTCGCGCCCCGAGCGCATGAACCGCAGGCTCCCCTCGATCAGCATGAGGCGGAGTTCCTCCTTGCTCGCGGTCAGCACCTTGGTCCGGAAGTACGGATTGTTCACATCAAACTGCATCGCGGGGCTTGCTATCGGACGGCCCTCGCGGGGGCTTGACGGATAACCGAAAGGGGACGGGTCTCGGTGCCGTGCCGAGTGAGCCGCGCGGTGCGCCGCACGGCGCGCCAACCCGCGCGAGGCGGCCTAGGCATCCAGACGCGCCGCGACCCGCCGGATACCGTACAAAATAGGAACAAGCCTTGTCCGTGACGACGGCTCGGGAGGGGCCCGCTATACTCGTCCCCCTGCGCCGATCCGAACCGCGGCGGCGCGTTCACGCTTCCTTCTCCCGGCATCCCCTTTCGGGCCTCGATCTCCCCTTCCCATGGCCAAAGCACGCGAAATCAAGAAGCGGATGAAGGCGGTCGGCAACATCCGCCGCATCACCAAGACCATGCAGATGATCGCGACCAGCAAGTTCGCCAAGGCGCAGCAGCGCGCCACGGCGAGCAAGCCGTATGTCGAGGGCATCTTCGAGCTGGTCACCGAACTCGCGTCCAAGGCGGGGAACATCACCCACCCGCTCATCGCCGGCCCCGGGGGGGAAGGCGGCAAGACCAAGCCCGGCGCCAGGCCGCTCATCCTGCTCATCACCTCCGACCGCGGCCTGTGCGGGCCGTACAACTCCTCGATTCTCCGCGCGTTCTTCAAGCTTCTGAAGGAGGAGGGCGGCGGGGTCGGAGGGGAGGTCGGCGCGAGCGACAAGTTCAACGTCGAGGTCGTCGGGCGCAAGGGCGTCGGCACGCTGGCGTACAACAAGATCGCGACCACCCGGACGCACCAGTTCGGCGACACACCGCGGTACGAAGAGATCGAGCGCCTCGCCCAGCAGTACATGGACCAGTTCACCCGCGGCGAGATCACCTCGGTGAAGATCGTCTCCATGCGGTTCATCTCGACGGCCCGCCAGCGCCCCGAGGTGATGCAACTCCTGCCGCTGAAGGCCCCCACGTCGGGCGGCGGCGACGCCAAGAAGGGCCCCAGCGTGCAGTACGACTTCACGCCCCCGCCCGAGCAGCTGCTGGCGGACCTGCTGCCCGCGACGGTGAAGGCGACGCTGTACCAGGTGTTCAACGACGCGATCGTGAGCGAGCACGTGGCGCGGATGGTTGCCATGAAGAGCGCGACGGACGCCGCCGGCAAGATGGGCAAACTGCTCAACCGGCGCTACAACCGCGCCCGCCAGTCGCAGATCACCACGGAACTGACCGAGATCATCTCTGGCGCGGCGGCGCTGGAGTAGTGTTCACCGCCCTGAACGTTCCAGCGTTCAACGGGCTTGGTGCCAGGTGCCACGATGGGTCGTCCGCGGCCCGTCGTGCCCGCGCTCAGGAGCGTTCCGACGTCCGGCACGACGCTCGCCGCTGGGTCGAGCATCGTGGCACGCCCGCCGCAAACCCGGTGCACCGGACCCCATCGCAGCGCCTCCCTCACCGCCGGGTTCTGTTTCGCTCGCGCAAAGGCCGCGTGATGATTTCGCCAAGTCGGCTTGATCGGGCTTTGCGGGGCTGAATCCGCCGCTACGTTCGTCTTCCCCTGTGCGAGCGGCGTTCCCCCGGGGACGCGCGTGATGTGTCACCTGTGTCGGGACCGGCGTGCGATTTCCTGTGTCGTCGCCGCGCAGGGTGTGGGAGAGACGATGATGACGAACTCGATCCGTGTTGTCGGCGTGACCGCCGGCCTCGTGCTCGCCGCGGGGACCGCCTTTGCCGGCCCGATCTCGCTGCAGTTCACCAGCCGCTACGGCTCGGGGCTCTTTGATCAGGGCGCTGCGGAGATCCCCGCCTTCGACCCCTCGACCAACCGCGCCTTCGTGGTCAACGGGGCCCAGGCCCGGATCGACGTGCTGGATGTCGACAACGCCGGCGTGCTCTCGTTCAACTCGAGCCTGAGCATCGCGGGCATCACGGCGAGTGGCAAGATCAACAGCGTGGCGGTGAAGAACGGCGTGCTCGCCGTCGCGGTGGCGGACAACGCCTCGAACCAGAACGCCGGCAGCGTCCACTTCTTCAACACCTCGACGGGCCTGCCTCTGGGCTCGACGCCCGTGGGCGCCCTGCCCGACATGCTCACCTTCACGCCCGACGGCACCAAACTGCTCGTCGCCAACGAGGGCGAGCCCAACTCCTACGGCCAGGCCAACTCGGTCGACCCCGAGGGCTCGGTCAGCATCATCAACCTGTCGTTCCCGATGCAGGGCCAGGTCAGCATCGGCTCGACCTCGACCGCAGGCTTCGCCGGGTTCAACGACCAGATCAACAACCTCCGCGCCTCGGGTGTCCGCATCTTCGGGCCCGGCGCCACCGTCGCCCAGGACCTCGAGCCCGAGTACATCGCGGTCAGCCCCGACGGAGCCAAGGCCTACGTGACGCTGCAGGAGAACAACGCCGTCGCCATCGTGGATATCGCCACCTCCACCGTGACCGACATCAAGCCGCTGGGCCTGAAGAACCACAACCTCCCCGGCAACGGGCTCGACCCCTCCGACCGCGACGGCCCCGGCGGCGCCGCGTCGCTCAACATCCGCAACGAGCCCGTCTTCGGCATGTACCAGCCCGACGCCATCGCCTCGTACACCGTCAACGGCCAGACCTACTACATCACCGCCAACGAGGGCGACGCCCGCGACTACACCGGCTTCGCCGAGGAAGTCCGCGTCGGCAACGCCGCCTACCAGCTCGACCCCACCGTCTTCCCCAACGCGGCGACCTTGAAGAACAACGCCCGCCTGGGCCGCCTCACGGTCACCAATGCCACCGGCAACACCGACGGCGACGCCGACTTCGATGAGATCCACGTCTTCGGGGGCCGCTCGTTCAGCATCTGGGACTCGAGCATGACCCAGGTGTTCGAC
>CAZDYM010000309.1:0-3326 GCA_964509325.1 uncultured Phycisphaeraceae bacterium | reverse complement strand
AGCTCTCGGCGGACGAAGCGCAGTACTGGGACTGGTCGCGGAATCTCGAACTCTCGTACCACACCAAGGGCCCCGGGGCGGCGTGGACCATCGCCGGCTCCACGCGGCTGCTCGGCACCAGCGAGTTCGGCGTGCGGGCGCCGGCGGCGCTCGCCGCCGCGGTGATGGCCCTGGCTCTGGCGCTGCTCGCGCGTCGGATGGCCCCCCGGGGGGAGGGCGGGCGGGCGGCCCTGATGGCGGTGGCGGCGTGTCTGTGCATCCCCGCGTACCAAGCCGCGGCCCTGCTCATGACCATCGACGGGCCGATGCTGGCGTGCTGGGCGGTGGCGGGTCTGGCGGCGTGGGGCCTGCACGAGAGCGCGGGTGGAGCGCGGAACGTGGACGTAACCGCTCCAGCCGTGCCGCTTCGAGGAGAGCACACGCGGGGGCTCGGGACAGTTCTCGCGTGGGGCGTGCTCTTCGGCGCGTCGCTCGGCGTGGGGTTTCTCTTCAAGTACACGGTCCTGCTCGGGGCGCTCGGGATGATCGCCTTCCTGCTCGTCACCCGCCGCGAACGTGCGAGGTCCGTCCTGCCCGGGCTCGCGGCGGCGGCGGCGGTCTTCGCGCTGTGCGTTTCCCCGGTGCTCATCTGGAACGCGCAGCGCGGCTGGCCGACGCTGGCCCACCTGCTGGGGCATCTGGGGCTGGCGGGGTCGGACCTCCCGGCGCCGGCGAGGTCGGCGCGGGCGTACACGCCGGTGTGGACGCTCGAGTACCTCGGCGTGCTGATCGCCCTGGCCGGGCCGGTCGTGGTGTGCATGGGAACGGCGGTGCGCGAGGGGCTGCGTCGCGCTCGGGGCTCTGCGTTGCGCGCGGGCGCGATGCTCGGCGTTTGCGGCTCGGCGCCGGTACTCGTCACCTATCTTGTTGTTTCGTTCTTCACCGATGTCGAGGGCAACTGGCCCATCGGGGCGTGGGTCACGCTCATCCCCATCACGGGCGTGGCGGCGGCGCGGGTGATGCGCGAGCACGCTGAGCGGGTGCGGGCGTGGCTGGCGGTGCCGCCGGCGTCGCGGGCGCGCGAGGGCGTGTTCCGGCGCAAGCCCGAGTCGGTTTTCCAGATCGCGTGGCACTGGGGGATCGGCTTCGGCGTGGCGACGGCGGCGGGGATGACGCTTCTGGGTCCGCTCTCGCGTCTGCCGGTGGTCGGGGGCCTGGTGCCGATCCACCGTCTGTCCGGCGCGCGGGAACTCGCGGCGGCGGTGGACGAGCAGCGGGCGAGCCTTGAGCGGGAAACCGGCAAGCCCGCGATGGTCGTGGGGGCGCGGTACACGCACGCCGCCTTGCTGGCGTTCTACTGCGGGGGTCGGCCCGCGGTGTTTTGCGCCGGGAGCCGGTTGGGGGACCGGCGCTCAGCGTACGACGATTTCAACTCGACGGACCTCGCCGACCCCGCGCTGCTCGGCCGACCGGCGGTGCTGGTGGACTCCGCCGCGGCGCCGCGCCCGGAACGCTGGGCGCGGGCGCTCAGGTTCGATTCGCCGCCCGAGCACGCGGCTCGGGTGGGGCGTCATGTCGTTGATGTCGCCCGCGGCTACGCTGGTGTGGCCGAGAGCGCCCGCTGATGTGATGCCCGACGCGAAGCGCCCCAACCTCCTGGTCCGACTCTCCGGCTTCGGGGCCGCGGCGGTGGCGCTGGCGGCGCTGCTGTGGCTGGCCCACGCGCTCGACGCCGTGACGCTCGCGCACCTTCACGCGGACAACCCGCTGCGCCGCGATTGGGCGCGGATGTTCCGCGTTTGCGGGTATCTCCCGGTGTGGCTCCTTGCCGCGGCGGCGCTGTGGATGCTGGACGCCGTTCCGAAGCGGGCGCTCACGTGGCCCTCGATCCGGCGCGCGGTGTGGCTGGCGGCGAACCCCGCGCTCACGGGGCTGCTGTGCGAGGCCATGAAGCTCGCGGTGCGCCGGGAACGACCCGCCGATATCGCACCGGCGGGGGGACTTCCCGAAGCAGCGGCGGACGCCGCGGCGGGCGGGACGGGTCCAGCGATGTACACCTTCCGCCCCTGGTCGGCTGAGAGCGGAGACGCCGAGTGGTGGACCAGCAGCGGGCTGGGATTCCCAAGCAGCCACGTCGGCGTCGCGGCGGGCGCGGCGGTAGCGCTCATCTGTCTCTTCCCGCGCGCCTGGCCGGTGTGGCTGGCCCTGCCGGTTGGTTGTGCGCTCACGCGCCTGCTGGACCGGGCGCACTATCTGAGTGATTGTGTCGGCGCCATCGTGGCGGCGATCCTCGTCGCGGCCATCCTCATGCCGATATTCAAGAACGCAAACAAGCACGCACACACCCTAAACCCTCAACCCTAAACCCTCGTAAGCGCAGCAGTTCACGCCCCAGGCCCCAATCCCCAAGCCCCAAGGCCCCAGACCGATCCCCCCCTTGCCCACCCTTCACCGCTACATCGCCCGACTCTACCTCACGAACATCCTGATCCTGATGGTGGTGCTGTTCGGCTTCATCGTGACGGTGGACGTGTTCATCAACCTCGGGCGCTTCACGCGGGCGGCGTCGGCCACGGCCCAGGCCGCCGACCGCGAGGGGTGGCTGCACCAGGCTCTGCTCACGATCGTCGGCGTGGTGCGGCTGTGGGCGCCGCGCCTGCTGCAACTGTTCAGTTATCTCAACGGCGTGATCCTCGTGGTCGCGGCGGGGTTCACCTGCGCCCAGCTCGTGAGGCACCGCGAACTGGTGGCGGTGCTGGCCAGCGGCGTGAGCCTGCACCGCATCGCGCGCCCGTTCCTGCTGGTGGCCCTGGGCATGACCGTGGTGCAGGCGCTCGACCAGGAGTTCCTGGTGCCGAAGGTCGCGCCGCTCTTGGCGCGGGACGCGGGTGACTCGTTCAAGGACGAGGTGGACCCGTTCCGGCTGCGCATGACGCCGGACGCGGAGGGCCGGTTGTTCTACGCGGCACGGTTCGAGAACGAGACGGGGGCGCTGGTCGCGCCGGTGATCTGGGAGCGGACGCGCCCGGGTGCGTCGGCCCCAAAGCCGAACGACGGCGTCGAAGCGGGGCGGGTGGTGACGCGGGTGGTCACCGCCGAACGCGCCTCCTGGGATGGGCGCGGATGGGTGCTGGAGGGAGGCAGAGCCTGGCCGCCGGCGGCGTTCGCGTCGCGGTCGCGCGCGGGGCTTGGCCAGGAACCGGGACGTGACGCCGAGCGCGGGCCTTCGGCGGGTGTCGGCGGGGAGAGTGATGCAACGGGCCTGCGGGGCGTGCCCGTCGAGCGTCTCGATTCGCAACTGGACCCGATGACGATCCGCGTGCGGGCCCTGTCGGCGTACGGCGAGA
>CAZDYM010000308.1:0-3332 GCA_964509325.1 uncultured Phycisphaeraceae bacterium | reverse complement strand
ACGCCAGGACCCCCGCCACCTCCCCCGGCGCCGTCTTGCCCCGCCCCACCTCCAGCAGGGTGCCCGAGATGATCCGCACCATGTTCCACAGGAAGCCGTCGGCGCTGACCCGGATCACCACCAGTTCGCGCTCGCGTGCGTCCCGTTCCACCCGGCACGAGAGCACCGTGCGCACCGTGCTTTCGCGCCCGTGCCCCGCGGCCGCGAAGGCCGCGAAATCGTGCTCGCCCTCCAGCAGCCGCGCCGCCGCGTCCATCGCCGGCACGTCCAGCGGCCCGCGTTGGTGCCACACCCGCCCGCGCTGCCAGAGCGGGCGGTCAGGCGATTCCCAGATCGAGTACTCGTACCCCTTGCAGAGGCACCCGGCGATCGGGTCGAAGTCGTCCGCCGCCCGCGCGCACGCGGTCACCAGAACGTCCGCGGGCAACCGGCTGTTGATCGCCTCGCGCAGCCGGTCGTCCGGCGGCCCGATCCGCCGACCGTCCGCCGTGAACCGCTCGTCCATCGTGAACGCCGCGGTCTGGTGCCGCGCGTGAACGCCCGAATCCGTCCGGCTGGCCCCGACGAGCGTCACCGGCTGCCGAACCGCCTCGCGCACCGCCCGCTCAACCACGCCCTGCACGGAGCGGAGTTCCGCGGTTTGGTGGGCCACGACGTCGTCCTCGCTTTGGAGGGCGCCGTCGTGCGTTCCGTGAGCGTGGGGTGTTTCGGCACGACGTTCCCGCGACGACTCGGGACCTTCGTGGCACCCCTCCCCTTTCGCGGGCGCGGCCTGGCGCTGCCAGCCGACGAAGTCGGTCCCGTCGTACGAGATGGTCAATCGGTACCGCGGCACCACCGCTCCGCCTATGAGTCCACGAACCGCCTCACCGTGATGGTGTCGTTCTGCCCCCCGAACCCGAATGAGTTGGAAATGCACACGTCCACCCCGCCCAGGCCACGCATGTCGCGCGCCTTGTTGGGCACATAGTCCAGGTCGCACGCCGGGTCGGGCGTGTTCAGGTTGATCGTCGGCGGCAGCCACCCCGTGCGGATCGCCTGCACGCACGTGATCAACTCCACCGCCCCGGCCGCCTGGATCAGGTGACCCATCATGCTCTTCACGCTGCTGAACGGCACCCTCGGCGCCAGCGGCCCGAACAGCGCCTTCACCGCCTTGGTTTCGATCGAGTCGTTCTCCTTCGTCCCCGTCCCGTGCGCCGAGATGTAGTGCACGAGCGGCCGGCCGCCCGCGTCGGTCGCGCGCGGATCGATCCCCGCCTGCGCCAGGCTCGCCGACATCGCGCTGCGCCCGCCCTCCCCGTCGGGCTGGATGTCGGTGATGCGGTACGCGTCGGCGGTCGAGCCGAAGCCCACCACCTCGGCCAGCGGCGCCGCCCCGCGTTCCCTCGCGTGCTCCAGCGATTCCAGCACCAAGACCCCCGCCCCCTCGCCCATGACGAACCCGTCCCGCGTGGCGTCGAACGGGCGCGCCGCCGCCGACGCCGCCTCGCGCCGACGGCTCATCGCCGTCAACCGGATGAACCCCGTCATCCCCAGCGGGTGGATCATCGAGTGCGTCCCGCCCGCGAGCATCACGTCCGCGTCCCCGCGCCGGATGGTCTCGAAGGCCTCCCCGATCGCCTGCGTCGACGCCGCGCACGCCGTCATGCAGTTGAACGCCGGCCCGCGCACCCCGAACGCCTCGGCCAGGTGCGCGATCGGCATGTGCGGCTCCTGCTCCGCCTCGGCCCGTGCCGACATCGACCGCCGCGCCACCGACGCCCACTTCACCGCGTCGGTCTCCCGCTTCTCGGCGTCCCACGACGAGATGTTCGCGTTGCAGAACGGGTCGAAGTCCGGCACCCCTTCACCCGCGCCCAGGTACACCCCAACGCGCCGCGGCGTCAGCCCCGCCTGTTTCGCCTTCCCGCCCCGCCCCCCCGCGCCGGGCAAGGACAGGTCGCCCAGCCCCGCCTGCTTCCACGCCCGGCTCGCCGCCGCCAGCGCGAACTGCGCGTTGATGTGCGCGTGCTTGTGCGGCCCGAGGTCGTGGATGAACCGGGCCAGGTCGAACCCCTTCACCTCCGCCGCGAAGTTGGTCGCGAACGTCGACGCCTCGAACCGCGTCACCGCCCCGACCGCCGACTCCGAACGCATCAGCCGTGCCCACGCCTGGTCTACGTCATCGCCCAGGGGCGTGACCCACCCCATCCCGGTGATGACGACTCGGTGCGGGTTTGATCGGGCTCGTGTGCTCATGGCGGAAACGGGTGCCCCGCCGCTCCCGGCGGGTCTTGCGGAACTTCCGAGGCAACCCGAAGGTCACCCCAACTCTCGGACCTCGCGCCGCGGGCCGGCGCGACGCACGCGCGGGCTCGCTCAGGCGTTGTCGTACGGCTGCCCGCCCCCCCCGCCCCCCCCGGATCCCCCGGACCCCCCGGATCCCCCAGCCGCGCTGCCGCGCAGCGTGTCGAGTTTGTCCGGGTTGATGACCCGCACCAGCCCGTCGGTGAGCCGGCGCCGGTCGAAGTTGATGATCAGACCGAGCTCAAGGTCGGCCCGCTTCAGCTGCGTGCGCAGCTGGTCGCGGTCGAACCCGGAGATCTCCCGGTTGTCGGCCAGGGTCTGCACCACGAACCGGTCGTCGACGTAGAACGACACCCTGTGCCCGCCGATCCGCTGGCCCTTGTACATCACCGGAAACTCGTGGTTGAACTGGAACCGCACGCCCTGCTCCTTCAGCTCGATCGCCAGCGCGTTGTCGTACACGCTCTTGTCGAAGCCCGGGCCCAGGGTGCGGTGGATCTCGATCGCCGAGCCGATCACCTTGCGGCTCACCTCGCTCAGCGCCGGATCGAGTTCCTCATCTTTCAGCGTGGGCCGGCGCTCGCGGTCGCCGGACCCGCGCGAACCGGTCGAGGAGGAAGAGGACGAGCCGTAGGAAGATTGGGTGTTGGAGGGGTACATGGGGGGGATTGAAAGGGAGTGGGGAATGAAGCAGCGGGAATGAAGCGAGGGAGAGGAAGGTGAACTGGGAAGAACACAGGCAACGAACGAGCCGACAACACGCGGAAGCAAACCAGCCAGCAAACCGAGCGACACGTCACGAACACCGAGCACGAAACAGCGACGCACGAGCGACCCGCGGGCTCAACTCGGCGGCCCGAGCACCACCGCCGCCGCCTGCCCCCCCAGAGACGACGTACACACAAGCACACGCCGCAGCCGGGCATCCTGAGCCGTCGAGGCCCCCGCGCGCACGTCCGCCGGGCAGGACCCCGCGTGGATTCGCGCGGGCAGCGTCTGCTGCGCCACCGCCTGCGCCGCCACCGCCACCGCCAGACCGCCCG
>CAZDYM010000307.1:3089-3337 GCA_964509325.1 uncultured Phycisphaeraceae bacterium | reverse complement strand
TGGCCTCACTCGGCGATCACGCCCGCGCCGCGGAGTTGTTCGAGCATCTCCGCCCGCGCGTTCCGCGCCTCGGGGTTCGCCATCACCGTCCCGTGGTCGCCGGGCAGCACCTTGACGTAACCGACATCGCCTTCCCGCGCGGGCGAGAGGCGATCCAGATCATCTTTCAGCATGGTCACCGCGAGGTGCAGCCCGTAGTTGTCCTGCTCGCCCACCACCAGCCGCACCTTCTCCCGGAACACCCGACC
>CAZDYM010000307.1:0-3079 GCA_964509325.1 uncultured Phycisphaeraceae bacterium | reverse complement strand
TGGGGATCGCGGCGCAGCATCTCCCCGATGTCGTACCGCTTCATCGCCTCCGCCACCGTGCGGTCGATCACGCCCGTCCTGGGGTGATACAGGTCCGCGGGCAGCCCGTCGGCCGCCCGGGGCGCGAACACCGCCATCCACGAGTCCCACTGCTGACCCGACGTGTTCCGCGGCCCCATCACCTCTTCGACGAGGTTCTCCGTCCGCACCGTCATCCGCGTCTGGCCCGTCGAGGTGGTGTAGCTCGGGACCAGCCCCGGGCCGTCCGCGCCGGCCCCGCGCGGCGCCGGCAACTCGTACATCGACGCCGCCTGGTAGATGTTGGTTCGTTGGAACGCGCGGAAATCCACCGGGTCGGGCGCGCTGGGCCACGCCCCGCCGAAGAAGTCGGGGTGCGTGACCTGCAGCCACAGGCTCGACCACCCGCCCGAGGAGTGCCCCGTGAGCAGCCGCGCCTCGGGGCGGGAGATCAACCCGTACTTCGCCTCCAGGGCCGGGATCAGTTCCTCCACCAGCGCCCGCCCCCACGGGCCGTTGTTCTCTGAGTCCGCGAACAAGGTATGCCCGTTCCCGCTCTCCGGATCGAGCACGATGCGGAACGCGTTGGACCACAGCTCGTACTCCGCCTGCGGCATCCCCTTGACCCGATCCGGCGAACGCCCCCGCGCGATCATCAGCGCCGACCGCGCGTCGCCGCCGAAGCCCGGGATCTCGTACACCGTGGCGTACGAACGCCCCTCCACCCAACCGATGGGCCGAACCACCCCCGCCTTCATCATCACGTCGCGCCCGTCCCCGTGGAACGCCGAGAGCAGCGCCGAACGGTGCTCGAAGATCTCCGCGCTTTCGACCGAAGGCAGCGGTCGAGGCCCGGTCACCTCGGTCAACTTGATCTGAATGGGAGCGGGAACCCTTGGGTCGAACGGGACGGTGTGCGTGTCGGAGTACAGATTACCCGCCTCGCGCTTCCACTCGGAGTTGCCGCGCACGCGGTCGAGCACGGCCTGAACCCGGTACGAACCCTTGGGCAGTTCGGAGAGCGGCGCCGGGTACGCGGTCGCGCCGTCATCGACCACCGCCGACGCCCCGGGCGCGAGGTCGATCACATCGACGCCGAAGCACGGCTGCGGGTCTTCAAAGAACGGCGCGTCGCCGGGCTGAGGAGCGCGCGGGCCTGATCCGAGCGAAGCGTCGGGGCGGATGAGGTAGACCACCAGCCGGCCGCTGACGGGCCGGTCGCACACGCCGGCATCAAACGAAACCACGAAACGCGGCCCGCCTTCCTGAGCGGCCGAAGGTGGAGTCTCCGCCGCGAGCGCCGCGGACACCGAAACCACAACGAGCCCGAAGAGCGCGCTCGTCCGGGCCGCTCGCGACCGTTTCATCACGACAACGCCCGGTTGTTCAGCGAGGGGCCCCGAAACAACGCCGTGCGCACCGTGGCGAGCAGACCCCTCGCTCGCGGTCGGGGCTCGGTGCTTGGATGGTTCATCTGAGCGCGGCATCGCGGGTACCTTACCCCGGCCGATGGCCAAGCCTCAGCCCAAACGACGAGTTTCCCAACGAAAGCCGCCGGACCACGCCGCCCGCGATTGGTACGACGACCCGCTCTCGTACGACATCGTGCACCAGCCCGGAACCGCCGCGGAGGTCCGCGGGCTCGGGCGGATCGAGCGCCGCTTCTCACTCGTCTCGCCGCGAACCAAACCCGCCGTGTGGTTCGAGCCGGCCTGCGGCACGGGCCGCTACCTCCGCGCCGCC
This sequence comes from uncultured Phycisphaeraceae bacterium, assembly GCA_964509325.1. Classification (GTDB taxonomy): domain Bacteria; phylum Planctomycetota; class Phycisphaerae; order Phycisphaerales; family UBA1924; genus JAFLCM01. The sequence continues at coordinate 1,318 of CAZDYM010000307.1, read as the reverse complement.
GCCAAACGCGGCAAGCGGGTGCTGGGCATCGACCTCAACCCCCGCATGGTCGCCTTCGCGAAGCGCGCGTTTCGTGAAGCCGGGCTGCGAGGCGACGTCCGCGCCGCCGACATGACACAGGCCCCGACGCACATCCGCCCCGGATCGGTCGACTTCGCCTTCTGCCTCATCAACTCCATCCGCCACCTCCCCACCGACCGCGCCATGCTCGCCCACCTCCGCGCCGTGCGCGGCCTGCTCAAACCCGGCGGCGTCTACTGCGTCGGCATCGGACTCACCCACTACGGCGCCGAGTTCCCCTCCGAGGCCGTCTTCAGCGCGTCCCGCGGCGGCGTGCGCGTCACCCAGTTCGCCCAGTTCCTCGTCCCCTCCGCGCGCGCCGAACCGATCATCAACCACCTCACCATCGAGACCGGCCGCGGCGCCTCCAAGCGCACCATCCACTTCAACAACGTGTACACCCTCCGCTGCTACTCCGGCGCTCAATGGACGGACCTCGTCGAGCGCGCCGGGTGGGAGATCGCCGGCGTCGTCGATGAACAGGGCCACGACGCCCCCCAGTTCGCCCACGGCGCCTATCGAAGAAGCGACCTGTCGTCCTACGGCCTGTTCGTCCTCCGCCGGCCGCTCAGCGCCCCGAGGCCCCCCCGTTGATCCCGAGGCCCCCCCTTGAACAACCAAACAAAGTCCGCACGAAGCGGCACGACACAAGGGAACCGAGGAGCGTCCCGTGCATCGGAGAGCCGTCGGTCTCCGTAGAGTTTTCCCAAGCACGCCTCTCATGCCGCCCCGCGCTTTCCCAACCCTCGCTCTCGCGGTCAGCCTGGTCGGCGTCTCGCGCGCACCCGCGGGCGACCGCCCGCTCATCCCCCCCGCGCCGCAGCCCGGACCGACCACCCCGAACTTCATGAACCCGGTTCCGGGTCAGACCGGCGCGCCGCCTGTCCCGGTCGCTCCGCCGGTGGTCCCGCCCCCGCAACCCTGCCCGCCCGTGGTTGACTGCCCCCCGGGGAGCATCGTGATCTGGTCGCCCAACGAGTTTGTGTGGGGGCTGGGCACGTGGCACGCGCGCTCGCCGCGCGGCTACCGCATCGGGCTGCCCCATGAACCGCTCGACGTGACCTCACGCCGGCTCGATCCGCAGGCGCTCCCGTCTGCGCCTCGGGCGCCGCTCCCGCCGGCGCCCCAGGAACTCGCCATCCTTCTGCTCCGCGCCGAGCAGTGGGACCAGGCGGCCGCCGCCCTGAGCGTGCTGCTGACCCATGCGCGCGAGCGCGCGAGGGGCACCCTGACCGTTCCGCCCGGCTCATCCGCCCCC
>CAZDYM010000306.1:0-3340 GCA_964509325.1 uncultured Phycisphaeraceae bacterium | reverse complement strand
TGCGTGGAACCGTCGTCGAAGGTGTCGGTGGTCCACGCCGAGACCTTCCAGCCGCCCGCGGCGGCGGATGGCGGGACCGTCTCTTTCAGAACCACGAGGCTGTGGTAGCGGGTGGCGACGAAAGGGTTGGGAACGCCGGCGTAGAGCCCTTGTCCGTCGTGGTGGATCAGGCTGGTTTTGCCGTGCATGATCTTGGGGTTCCGGGTGACGGTCATGCCGTGGACGAAGCCCATGCACTGGTGCCCGAGGCAGACGCCGAGGACGGGGACTTTCCCGGCGAATCGAGCAATAACGTCGTTTGAAACGCCTGCTTCACGGGGAGAGCACGGGCCGGGTGAGATGATCACGCGCTGGGGGCGCATCGCCTCGGCCTGGTCCGCGGTGATTTTGTCGTTGCGCACGACCCTCAGGTCCAGGTTCGGGTCGAGTTCCCCGAGACGCTGGACCAGGTTCCAGGTGAACGAGTCATAGTTGTCGATCAGCAGGATCATGCGACGAGACTGTACGCGGGGTGTCGGCGGCGGCGGGGCCGGCCGTTCAGGCCAGCGCGTCTTCGACCGTGTCGCGGAAGGTGAACCTGGCGTCGAGTTTCAGCATGCGGAGGAACTGGCGCTGGCGTTCCGGGAGGCCGGCGATGAGGAGTCTGGCGCCGCGATCGGTGCAGTGCTCGTCGGCCTGCAAGAGCACGGTGATCCCGATGGAGGAGATGAGGCCGACGCCGGACATGTCGAGGATGCAGCGGGCGTGATCGCGGTTCGGGAGGTGCCGCTTGACGGTGCGGAGCAACGCCTCTCCCGAGTCGTGGGTGAGTTCCGGGGGGCAGACGACGACGAGGGCTTCGCCGTCACGGCCGGCGAAATGGTGGGCGGGGGCGTACACCCTCGGAGTCTGCACCGGCGTTCGGGGTTCGTCAATGGGGGCCCGCGGGGGGCCGTGGTCGGGGGGCTGCGTCGGAGGGGGCCTGCCGGGGGCTCGGGGTGGGTCGGCGGCGCTGTGCGCCCTCGGGCGGTTGGGTGGGCGGACGGGGTTGGGCTCCGATTGACCCGGAGGGGGGGTTTCGGGTACTGTTCAAAGGTCTGTTTGTTTGTTGTGGACGGCCCCGGCGCGGTCGCGTCGGGGCGAAAGGACATCCAGCGATGCGCATGGCGATCCACCATGTTCGGTAGTTCCGCCCCAAGGCCCTCCCGCGCGGCGTCGTGCCCGCGGGCCCTGGGTGTGGCGCGTCGCCTCACCGTCTCGGTCGTGTGACCGGGCTTGTGCCCCCAGACAACTCGTCGCGGGCGCGGCGCCCGGGCCAGCGCCCGGCGCGTGCGGCTGCGTTCGCTCCGACGCGGGTTCTGAGAATCTCAGAGTCCCCGTTGGCGGTGGTGGTTCCCTCGGCGGGCGTGGCCCGCGGGGTGCCGACGCGGTTTCCGTGCTCCGCGATCCGGCGGGATCGCGTGCTTGATGGACTGTTTGCCCGCCGCCTGGTCTTGCAGCCCGCGTCCCCGTGTGCGTCGCGTCGTGTGGTCCGAAATCCTGAGTGAACTCGACATCCCAACAACTCGGAAGAGAATCGAGCCCCGCCATGAACAACCCTGAAATGATCCGGATCATCGAGTCGATCGCCCGCGACCGCAACGTGGACCGCGAGCTGCTGATCGCCGACCTTGAGCAGGCGATGGTGTCGGCGGCGCGGAAGTACTACAACTCGATCGACACGGAGGAGTTCGTGTGCAGGCTCGACCGGGCGACGGGTCAGATGACGATGACGCGTCACGGGGAGCCGATGACGATCGAGCCGCAGTCGTTCGGTCGGATCGCGGCGCAGACGTTCAAGCAGGTGATGATCCAGAAGTTCCGGGAGGACGAGCGGAACAGCGTGTACGAGTCGTTCTCGAAGAAGGTTGGCGACATCGTCACGGGGATCGCGCAGCGGTACGAGGGCGGGGCGCTGGTGGTGACGGTGGACCGGGCCGAGGCGTTCATGCCCCGGAGCGAGCAGATCCCCGGCGAGCAGTTCAACGCGGGCGACCGGGTGCGGTGCCTGATCCTGGACGTGCGGGACGCGGGCTCTCAGATCAAGATCGTGCTGAGCCGGAGCCACCCGGACTTCATCAAGCGGTTGTTCGAGGTGGAGGTGCCGGAGGTCTCGGAGCGGGTGATCGAGATCAAGGCGATGGCCCGCGAGGCGGGGTACCGCACCAAGCTGGCGGTGAGCAGCGTGGACAACAAGGTCGACGCGGTGGGGGCGTGCGTGGGGGTGCGCGGCAGCCGGATCAAGAACATCGTGGACGAACTCAACGGCGAGAAGATCGACATCGTGCGGTGGAACGAGTCGTCGCAGATCCTGATCGCCAACGCGCTCAAGCCGGCGGAGGTGGCGGAGATCTCGCTGTGCTTCGAGCTGGGTCGGGCGACGGTGGTGGTGAACGACGACCAGTTGTCGCTGGCGATCGGGAAGCGTGGTCAGAACGTCCGGCTGGCGGCGCGGCTGACGGGGTGGGACATCGACATCCTGACGCCGGCGGAGTTCAACAAGGGCTTGGAGACGATGGCCGACGCGCTGAAGCAGGTCGAGGGGGTGACGGAGGAGATGCTGGACCGGCTGGCGGCGCTGGGGATGATCAGCGTGTTCGACGTGGAGGACGTGGGGGCGGACGTGCTGAAGCAGGAACTCGGGGTGGACGACGCGACGGCGGCGAAGATGGTCGAGGTGGCGTCGGCGCGGGCCAAGGAAGTGGCGGCCCAGCAGGCCAAGGACAAGGAAGAGGCCGAGAAGAAGCGGATCGAGGACGAGGCGGCCGCCCGTCGCCTGCTGGAGGGCGGGCTGGGCGCCGCTGTCGAGACGTCCGCGTCGGACGAGGCGCGGGCCGACGACATCCTGGGTCTCGGCGGGGGCTCCCCCGCGGAGGCCGCGGAGCCGGCCAAGGGCTGACGGCGGTGGATCGAGCGGATCGTGGATCGGAGTGTTTCGGCGTGCGTGATCGGATGAACCCTGCGGATCGTTGCAACGGAGAAGCCATTGGGTAAAGCGGCCGTCAAGAAGAGGAAGATCTTCGAAATCGCCAAGGACCTCGGGATCGAGTCCAAGGCGATCGTGGAGAAGTGCCGCGCCGAAGAGGTGGAGGGGATCAAGGACCACATGAGCGCGGTGAGCGCGGGCCTTGAGGCGACGATCCGCGAGTGGTTCAGCGCGGGCGAGCACCGCAACGTGGTGGAGCACGCCGCGAAGGTGGACATCGAGGCCATCAAGGCCCCGGCGCGGAAGCGTGCGGCGAAGAAGAGCGACGGGGCCGAGCCCGCGGCGGCGCCGCAAGTGGCGTCCGCTCCCGAGGCACCGGCGTCGGTGCCGGCCCCG
>CAZDYM010000305.1:0-3361 GCA_964509325.1 uncultured Phycisphaeraceae bacterium | reverse complement strand
TCCGGCGCGCCGGCCTCCGGAGTCGGACTCCAGGCCGAGGCCCACGACCGCGCCCAGGCCACCGTGGCCGATCTCATCCGCGAGTACCGCGCCCACGGGCACCGCTGCGCCGCGACCGATCCCTTCGACCGTGAACGCCCCGCCCCCGAGGAGCTCAGCCCCGGGGCCCACGGCCTCACCCAGGCCGACATGGCCCGCGTCTTCGACGCCTCGGCGCTCACCGAATCACCCGGTCGGATGACCCTCGCCGAGATCGTCCGCGTGCTCGACGAGACCTACTGCGGCCCGATCGGCGTCGAGATCGCCCACATCTCAGACCGCGAGGAGCGCCAGTGGCTCACCCAGCGCGTGGAGAAGAACCGCAACCGCGCCGCCCTCAGCGCCGGGGAGAAGGCCCACCTCCTGTACCAGCTCCACAAGGCCGAACTGTTCGAGAAGTTCTGCGCCAAGCGCTACCCCGGCGTCAAGCGCTTCAGCCTCGAAGGCTGCGAGAGCCTCATCCCCGCGCTGGACCGCCTCGTCGAACGCGCCGGCAAGCAGCACGACTGCGAGGAGATCATCTTCGGGATGGCCCACCGCGGCCGCCTCAACGTCCTCGTCAACATCATCGGGAAGACCTACGAGCAGGTCTTCACGGAGTTCAACGACTCCTACACCGACCCCGAGTTCGCCGGCGTCGCCGGGGGCGACGTCAAGTACCACCGCGGCTATTCCTGTTCGCGGATCCTGGGCGAGAACAAGGAGATCTGGCTGGTCATGGCCAGCAACCCCAGCCACCTCGAGAGCGTCAACCCCGTGGTGCTGGGGCGCTGCCGCGCCAAGCAGCGCCTCGAGGGCGACCACGACCGGGTCCGCTGCATCCCCGTCCTGATGCACGGCGACGCCGCCGTCATCGGTCAGGGCGTCGTCGCCGAGACGATCAACATGTCCCGCCTGGAGGGCTACGACGTCGGGGGCACCATCCATGTCGTGATCAACAACCTCATCGGTTTCACGACAGGCGAAGAGGACGCACGCAGCACCCGCTACTGCACCGACTTCGCCAAGGCCGCCGAGGCACCCGTGTTCCACGTCAACGCCATGGACCCCGAGGCGGTGGCCCACGCGGTCGATCTCGCGGTGGACTACCGCATGCGCTTCCGCAAGGACGTGTGGATCGACATCATCGGCTACCGCTTCCACGGGCACAACGAGACCGACGAGGCCCAGTTCACCCAGCCGCTGCTGTACAAGGAGATCAGGCGGAAGAAGAGCGCGATGAACGTCTACGCCGACAAGCTGCTGGCCGGCGGGGTGATCACGCCCGCCGACGCCGAGGCCATCCGCCTGAACCTTGACGAGCAGCTCGACCAGGCCTTCAGCCGGGTGAAGCAGACCCCCGTGAACCCCAACCCCAAGCCCGGGCACGAGCGCTGGAAAGGGATGAAGCGCACGTGGGATTTCGACCCGGTCGAGACCGCGGTGCCCCACGAGACGCTGCACGAGATCGCGTCGGCCCACGCCATCGCACGCCTGCCCAAGGGCTTCAAGCCGCACGAGAAACTGACCAAGCTGCTGGAGGACCGGGCCCGCTGCGTGAAGGACGACCTGCCCATCGACTGGGGCACCGCCGAGGCCCTGGCCTTCGGGTCGTTGCTGCTCGAAGGCACGCTGGTCCGCCTGAGCGGGCAGGACGTCCGCCGCGGCACCTTCTCGCACCGCCAGGCCGTGCTGCGCGACGTCGAGACGGAGGTGCGCTACGTCCCGATCAACCACATCCGCGACCTGGGCCAGCCCGGGACGGACAAGGACGTGGGCACGCTGGACGATCGCGGGCGCCCCCGCCAGGCCAAGCTGTGCATCTACGATTCGCCGCTGAGCGAGTTCGCCGTCCTCGGCTTCGAGTACGGCTTCAGCCTCTCGTCGCCGAACATGCTGGTGCTGTGGGAGGGCCAGTTCGGCGACTTCTGCAACGGGGCCCAGATCATCATCGACCAGTACATCGCCAGCGCGGAGGTCAAGTGGAACCGCTGGTCCGGCCTGGTGATGCTGCTGCCCCACGGCTACGAGGGCCAGGGCCCCGAGCACTCCTCGGGCCGCATGGAGCGCTTCCTGCAGCTGTGCGCCGACGAGAACATCCAGGTGGTCAACGCCTCGACCCCCGCCCAGTACTTCCACCTGCTCCGCCGGCAGGTCAAGCGGAGTTTCCGCAAGCCTCTGGTGGTCCTGACGCCCAAGAGCCTGCTCCGCGCCCCGCACGCGGCCAGCCGGGTCAGCGATCTCACCGGCGGCACCTTCCGCGAGGTCATCGACGACCCGATGTTCGAGACCGAGCCCAAGTCCGGCGTGCGCCGCGTGATCCTGTGCAGCGGCAAGGTCTATTACGACCTCGCCGCCCGGCGCAAGGAACTGGGCCGCACCGACCTGGCGATCGTCCGCGTCGAGCAGCTCTACCCGCTCCACGCCGACCTGCTGAAGAGAACCGTCTCGTCGTACCCCAAGGACGCCGAGATCGTGTGGTGCCAGGAAGAACCCAAGAACATGGGCGGCTACCAGCACATGTTCATGACGCTCAGCGAGCAGTTCGGCTGGGAGTTGCCCTACTGCGGCCGCCCGGCCAGCGCCACGCCCGCCACCGGCAGCCACCACCACCACCACGAAGAGGTCGAGGAGTTCCTCGCCGACGCGGTGGGGGCGAGGGCGGACGCGAAGATCGGGGTAAGGGCCGCTCACTGATGTGATCGGGGTGCTCTCGTCCCGCGGTTCGCCCGCCCCGGGCTCGGCCCCGTTCGGCCCTTCCGGGGGTCGCGCGGGGTGCGCCGACGCCCTTGACGCGATACACTCCGAGGCCCCAATCGGGCGGGTCTTTTCGCTCTCTTTCGAACGCTTCCTTGTCTCCCGCGCGTCCGCGGGCCGTCGGGCCACCCCATGCCAACCAACGTCGTCATCCCCTCCCTCGGCGAGTCCATCTCCGAAGTCGTCATCAACTCGTGGCTCAAGCCTGACGGGGCCTATGTCAAGCGCGACGAGGACATCGTCGAACTCGAAACCGACAAAACCAACATGCCGCTACCCGCACCCGCCGCCGGCGTCATCCGGCACAGCAAGGCGCCGGGCGACACCGTCCCCGTCGGCGGCGTGATCGCCGTCATCGACGAATCCGCCGCCGCGCCGGCCCCGTCGATGGTTTCCCCGCCCGGACCGAACGCCGCGAGCCGGGAAGTGGGACATCCCGAGTCCTCCGAAAAGCCCGCCCACCCACCTGAAGTTCGTGCGACTCCCTTGGCCAGGAAGATTGCCGAGGAAGCGCGCATCGATCTCTCCAAGGTTGGCGCGACGGGCCCCGGCGGGCGCGTCCGCGAGCAGGACGTCAAGGCCTATG
>CAZDYM010000304.1:0-3372 GCA_964509325.1 uncultured Phycisphaeraceae bacterium | reverse complement strand
ATGGCCTCGTCGCCATCGGGCTGACTGAAACAGAGGTCGATCGGGCTTGGATCGGCGTCGCCCGTGAAAAGCTCGAGGTCCAGATCCAACAGAACTTCGAGAACCGGTTCCCCATCGAGACCTACCGCGCCTGGCTGAGGATCCGGGACGGCCAGTCCGCATCGGCGGACCCGCGCCCCGCGCCTTCCGCCCCGCCCGACGTTCCCGCCCTGAACGATGATCCCGCCTCGCCGCAGGCCCACGCCCTGCCTCAGCCCGCGCCCGAGGCGGCATCGCCGGTGCCCTCGGGCACGCCCGTCGGCATGCGATAAGGCGAGAGGTTGCCGCGAAGGTCCGAACCCCGCCCCGACCGGCAAGGGGGCTGTGTCATCGGGCCTCGCCGCGCCGTTCGCTGGCGCGGCTTGGCGGCGGAGTCCGTCTCGCCGGGGTCCTCTTCAGGGGCACGCCGAGCCGTAGCGGCCCAGGAAGAAGACGAGGTCGGGCGTGCTCACCACGCCGTCGTAGTCGAAGTCGCACCGCCACGGGAACGAGTTCGGAACGGTCGCCGTGCTGCCGAAGCGCCCGAGGAAGAAAAGGAGGTCGTTGGTGTCCACCGCGCCGTTTCGATCGAGGTCCGCGGGGCACACGGCGGGCGTGATGGTGGCGATGGCCGGGCCGGTGGAGACGCTGAAGCAGCCGTTGGAGAGCACCGCCGTGTACGTGCCGGCGTCGATGGGCCGGGCGTAGCGGGTCTGAAGGTAGAACTTCCTGGTGCCGTCGAAGAAAGTCGTCGATCCGAACTCGACTTCGCCTCCGCCCTGGCCCGCGCCGCCGGCGCCGCTGACCACCTCCACGCCGTTGCGTTGCCAGCGCGCCGTGACGCCCTCGCCGCCGACGCCGATATCCACGTCAAGAAAGAGCGTCCCGTTCGCCGGCGTGGCGGTGTTCTCGGGCTGTGAGGTGATGCCCGGCAAGGCCGGCACCGCGCCTCGGGCGATGTTCTTCGCGCTCACCCCGTTGGCGGTGTTGAACCAGCCACCGGCCACCAACTCGCCGGAAGTCGGAGCGGCCAGGGCGTACACCGAGATGTCCATGCCCGACCCCAAGTTCGACCACGCCGCGCCGTCCCACTGCGCGAGCCGGTTGGCGCTCGCCCCGCCCGCCGAACTGAAGTCGCCCCCGGCGACCACATAGCCATTGGACCGCACCGTCAACGCGTGTACTGTGTTGTTCACACCCGAACCCAGCGCCGACCAGGCCGAGCCGTTCCAGCGCGCGATGTTGTTCACGCTCAAGCCGTTGGCCGAGGTGAAGGCGCCCCCGACCAGGAGGTCGCCGTTGGGGAGCACCGCGAGGGCGTTCCCCGAGGCAACCCCGGCGGGCCCGCTCAAGCCGATCCCGAACGGCGACCAGGCCGATCCGTTCCAACGCGCGAGGTCGCGGGCGAACGACCCGCCGGCGAGTTCGAAGTCGCCCGCGGCCACCACATGGCCGTTGGGCAGCACGGCCAATGCCTGAACGGTACGGGAAAAAAAGCCCTCAATCCCCGACCCCATCGGCGACCAGACCCAACTGCTCCAGGTGGCGATGCTGTTCGCGCCGACGCCGTTGGCGGACGTGAACGTCCCCCCCACCACCAGGGTGCCGTCCTGTTTCAAGGCGAGGGCCTTCACCTCGCCGTTCACACCCGACCCCATCGCCAGCCAGTCGACCCCGTTCCACAGGGCGATGTTGCTCACCGGGGTCCAACCGGCGTTGGTGAAACGACCCCCCGCGATGACATAGCCGTTGAGCAGTTGGACGACCGCGTTGACGCGGCCGTTGATTCCCGCTCCCAAAGGTTGCCACGCCGCGCCGTTCCAGCGGGCGATCCGGTTGGCGGGCACACCGCCGGCGCTGGTGAACTCGCCACCCGCCACCAGGTCGCCGTTGGACATCCGCGCGATGCAGCGCACCGCGCCGTTCATGCTGTCCGATGATGGGAGGGCCGACCACGTCGAGCCGTTCACGCTGGCGATATTGCGGGCGCTGACGCCGCCGGCGGCGGTGAAGGCGCCGCCCGCCACCACGTGGCCGTTGGGAAGGACGGCCAGGGCGAACACAAACGAGTTGAAACTGTCCACGCCCGATCCGAAGGTTGAGTAGTTGAAGCCGTTCCAGCGCGCGATGTTGTTGGCTGGTTCGTCGTTGGCGGTGGTAAAGGAACCCGCCATCACCACATCGCCACCGGGCAGCACGGTCAGCGCGTTCACAGGACCGTTGGTTCCAAAGCCGATGGTGTTCCATTGTGAGAAGCCGCCCGCGCCGCTCCATACGGCGATGTTGCGGCCGCCCGATCCGCCGATGCTCGTGAAACTGCCCCCCGCCACCAGGCGACCATCGGGAATGACGGCGAGGGCACGCACGACCGGGGACGTGCCGTTGATCTCGAACGCCATGTTCGACCAGCCCGAGCCGTTCCAGCGGGCGATGCGGCTGGCGGCGAACCCGCCCGCGCCGTCGAAGCGGCCCCCCGCCACCAGGTCGCCGTTCTGCAGCACCGCCAGGGCGTACACGTCGCGGTTGATGCCCGATCCCAGGGCAGACCACACCGAACCGTTCCAGCGTGCGATGTTGCTGGCGCTCACGCCTCCGGCGGTGGTGAACAGCCCACCCGCCACCAGGTCGCCGTTGGGCATGACGGTCAGGGCGTACACCACGGGCGGCGCGTGGTTCGGTGGCGGCAGGCTGCCGTCGATCCCCGATCCCAGAGGCGACCAGTTCGAACCGTTCCAGGAGACGATGCGGCTGACGTTCGTGAATCCCGCCCGGGTGAAGTGTCCCCCCACCACCAGCTCGCCGCTGGGCAGAACGGCCAGGGCCTCGACGGGGCCGTTCAGTCCGGACCCCGGGCCGATCGACGACCATTCCCCGGACACCGGGTCAAACGCCGCGATGTTCGAGACCGTCACGTTGCGGGCAAGGGCGAACTGCCCACCCACGATGAGTTTGGGCGTCTGCGGCCCGGCACCGTCCGGGTCCCACATCGCGGTGGCCTTGACGGTGCCGTCGACGCCCGGGTTTCCCGCGGTGGGGACCTCGAAAGACTGCCACGCGGGGTTGCACGACTGGGCCCGGGCGGAGCACGCCACGACGAGGCTCAGAGCAATCAACGCGAAGCGAAGAAAAGCGGTGGAGGCAGCGCGGGGCATGAACATGCTCCTCAGGGTTGAGGAAAACTAGCACGGGCCCCTGTGAGAACAAAGCCCGATCACGCTCGGGAAGCCTCAAAGACCCGCGGTGCCGATAATGGCCGCCTTCCGCAAGGCCAAGCGACGTCCGCGACAAAGCAGCGTGGGTTCACCAGAGCGCCTCCGCGGCGGTCCCACGGCCCTTCGACGGGTCCGCACCTCG
>CAZDYM010000303.1:0-3374 GCA_964509325.1 uncultured Phycisphaeraceae bacterium | reverse complement strand
CCGCGGCCCGCCCGCCCCGCCACCTGGGCCACCAACTGAAAAGTCCGCTCCGAAGCCCGAAAGTCCGGCATGTTGAGCGCCGAGTCCGCGTTGATCACCCCCACCAGCCGCACGTTGGGAAAGTCCAGCCCCTTGCTGATCATCTGCGTGCCCAACAGCAGACGCACCTCGCCCAGGCGGAATCGTTCCAGAGCCTCGAAATAGTCCTGCGCCCGCGTCATCGTGTCGCTGTCCAGCCGCAGCATCGTCCGCCCCTCCACCAGCCGAGGGAACTTCCGCGCCAACTCGTCCTCCAGCCGCTGGGTCCCGAATCCGAACGTGTTCACCCGTTTCCCACACGCCGGACACCGCGCCGGCAGCGCCTGCTCCGCCTCGCAGTGGTGGCAGCGGCACCGTGGCAGGGACGAATCCGGCGCACAGAGGCGCGGCGATGTGAAGGTGTCGAAGGGGGAAGGGGGACCGCATCGGGGCGGAGACGCCGAGGCGCCGAGGGTCTCCGCCGAAGAACCGACCGCGGCGGTCGGTGAAGATCGGGGTTCCTTCCGCACCCCCCCATCTTCATACCTCCCTGCCTTTCGATGAAACACCATCGTCACGTCGCAGTACCGGCACGTCAGCAGCCACCCGCACCGGTGGTCCGGGCAGCACACGTAACTCGCGTAGCCGCGCCGGTTCAGCAGCAGGATCACCTGGCCCCCCGCCTCGAGGGTGGCCCCGATCGCGTGCTCCAGCCGCGGGCCGATGGAGTGCAGAAGCCGCGCCTCGGGCCCCTGACGCGCCCGCCGCTCTTCCACCAGGTCCACGATCTCGACCCGCGGCAGCCGACCCCCGCCCACCCGCTCGGTCAGTTCCACCAGGTTGAACCGCGCCGCCTCCGCGCCGTCCCCGCCCGCGGACCTCGCGTTGTGCCACGATTCGAGCGAAGGCGTCGCTGAACCCAGCACCACCGGGCACCCCGCCATCTGCCCGCGGCGGAGCGCCACGTCCCGCGCGTGATACCGCGGCGCCTGCTCCTGCTTGTACGAGTGGTCGTGCTCCTCGTCGACGATGATGAGGCCCAGCGGGCGGACCGCCGAGAAGGAGCCCCGAGCGTCCGCGTCCGGGTCTGGGCGGCTCGCTCCCGCCCTCGATTCGGTGGGGTGCTCGCTGGCTTTGGCGTTCGATGGATCGTCGGTCGGCGGCGCGTCGTCGCGGTGCGGGAACGGGGCGAACACCGCCGACCGCGCCCCCACCACCACCCGCGCCTTACCGAGCGCCACGCGGCGCCACTGTTCGTGCCGCTGCGACGCCGTCAAGCCCGAATGCAGCACCGCCACCCCGACCCCGGCGCCGGCGAATCTCGACACAAACCGCCCCGCGGTCTGCGGCGTGAGGCTGATCTCCGGCACCAGCACCACCGCGCTCTCTCCACGCGCGATCACCCGCTCAAGAACCCGCAGGTACACCTCGGTCTTCCCGGAGCCTGTCACCCCCAGCAGTACGTGCGCCCGGAACCGCCCCAGCGTCGCGGAGATCGCCTCGACCGCGCGGCTTTGCGCCGGTGTCAACTCCGGCGGACCGGACGCGGAACCCCCGCCCGCGTCAGGCGCCTCCCACCCCCGCGCCCGCACCCCCTCCCGCACGACCTCTCTCAAGAGGCCGAGATCAACCAGCCGGTTGAGGGGGGCAACCGATTTCAGTTCGAGCCGCCGAGCCAGGTCCCTGGCCCGCATCGGCAGCGCGCCGGCCTCAACCGATTCCAGCGCCGCCCAGGCACGATTCACCGAGGGGGGCAACCGTTCCGGGATCGTCGCTCCCAGCACCCGTTCCAGCAGCGTTTCCCGCACCGACCCGGTCCCGCGCTTCACCGCCGCCGGCACCATCGCGGAGAGCACCGTGCCGAGCGGGCAGCAGTAGTACCGGGCGATCCACCGGGCCAGCCCGACCATCGAGGGAGGGAACGCCGTCCCGATGACCTGTCTCAGGGGCTTGACCTCGCCTGTCCAAGCGCCGGATCCACGGCCCGACGCCGGGGGTGCCGTCCCCGCCCCGGCACCGCCCCCCTCCCCGGTGCCGCCCGCTTCGACCACCACCCCCTGCACCACCTTGTTCCCACGCCCCAGCGGCACCTCCACGCGCTGCCCCACCCGAACCTCGGGCCAACCTTTGGGAACCCCGTACGTGAGACCCTCCCACCCCGCCCCGAGCACCTCGATCCCCCGCTCGACCACCACCCGGACCCGCCGCGAACCCGGCTCCGAGGCACCTTCGGAAGTTGGGAAAAGCCCGGGTTCCAAGCCGGCGTGAAGGTAGCACCGCCAAGGCCGCACCGGTGGAGCCCGGCCGACCCACCCGAGCGCCGAACGCCCGAGTCTTGTGCCCATCCGGAGCCCAGTCGGGAACCTCGGTTTGGTTGCGGCAACCAAACCCCGCCTGTATGTTCGCGGCCCCGTTTCGACCCCGCGGGAGCCCCCCGGGCCCCGGCGCGGCGGTGCGTGCGCGACCCCCTTCCGAGCCCTCGGCCCGGAACACTCGGGGAACCGCCCGCCCCGACCGTCCGAACCCGAGTCTCCCGTCCCCGGTCGAAGCGTCGCCTGTTGACCCTCCGGCGTTCCCGGTTTCGAACCGTCTCGCGTCCGCTCTGAGCCTTGGAGATCTCGCATGCCCATGCCCATGGTCCGTTCCGCCCAGATGTTCGTGAAGGCCGCGATGCTGGTGGCCTCCGTGGCCGGAACGGCGTTCAGCGCGGAGCCCCTCGCCGCCGGTGAAGGCGCCGACCGCATCGCCGAGCTGCTCCGGGCCGGCAAGGTCGTCCAGGCCCGCGAAGAGGCGGTGACCCTCATGCGGGTCGTGGGGGAAGGCGAAGCGCGGATGAAGCTTGTTGACCTGCTCGCGCAGGCCGACCGCCAGATCGAATCGCTCGACGACCTGGAGGTGAGCGCCCAGAAAGCGGAGTACGCGCTGAAGACCGGCGATCTCCGGACCGCCGACCGCCAGGCCGCCGCCATTCTCCGCTCCGACAAGGCCACCGGCCCGCAGAAGCAGGCCGCCTCGATGCTGATGGACGAGACGGCGCGGATGCGGAGCGAACTCGCCCCCGCCGCTCAAGCCACCCTTGAGCAGTCGCTCCGCGACATGAAGGAGGGCAACTACGCGCAGGCCAAGGCCGGCATCGCCACCGTCAGCCGCCTGGGCCTCAAGCTCGACCAGACCCAGCAGGCCCTGCTGAACCGCGCGCACCACCAGATCCTCGAACTCGAGCAGAAGAACGGCCGCCCCTTTGACGCGGCCCCGGTGGGCCTCGCGGCCCTGGCGCGTCAGGATGGTTTCGGCACGCCGGTCGATTCCGGCTCGGGCCGCCCGCCGCTGCCCAACGCGCCGCAGACGCCCGTGCC
>CAZDYM010000302.1:0-3385 GCA_964509325.1 uncultured Phycisphaeraceae bacterium | reverse complement strand
CGCCTCGCCGCCGACGACCCGCGGGTCATCCCCGTGCCCTCACGACCCTTGCCCGACGGCTGGAACGGCAAGCAGCACGCCTGCGCCCGCTTGGGCGAGGCGGCCTCCCAGCGCGGAGCCGGCTGGCTGCTCTTCACCGACGCCGACGTCCGCTTCGAACCCGGCGCCATCGGCGCCGCGCTCGACCACGCGCTGTCCCGCGACGCCGCGCTGGTCTCGACCTTCCCGCGCCAACTCACCGGCTCGTGGGCCGAGCACGCCGTCGTCCCCATGATCTTCTTCATCCTCTTCGGCTACCTGCCCATGCCACGGATGCGCCGCACGCTCGACCCCGCCGCCAGCGCCGGCTGCGGCCAGTTCCTCTTCGCCCGCGCCGACGCGTACCGGGCCACCACCGGGCACGCCGCCTTCAAGGCCTCGATGCACGACGGCATCATGATGCCCCGCACCTTCCGACGCGCCGGGTTCCGCACCGACCTCTTCGACGGGACCGACCTGGCCAAAGTCCGCATGTACCGCGGCCTCGCCCAGACCTGGCGCGGTTTCGCAAAGAACGCCTTCGAGGGCCTCGGCTCGGTCCCGCTGCTCGTGTTCATCACGCTCGCCCACCTGTGCGGGCACGTCCTGCCGTGGGCCTACCTCGTCGCGGCGTGGGGCTTCGACGCCGCTACGACACGCTGGACCGGCCCGGCCCTGGCCTGCATCGCCCTCGCCCTCACGCAACGCGTGATGCTCGCTCGCGCGTTCCATCACCCCCCCATCAGCGTGGCGCTGCACCCCCTCGGCGTGTTGATGATGACCGCCATCCAGTGGCACTCGCTGTGGCTGAGCCTCACCGGCAAGCGGGCCTGGCGCGGGCGGGTGCAGACGGCCTGAACGCGGGCCCAACCCGCCCGGGGCCGAGGGCGCGCCGGCAAGACGCTCACGCCCCCCGCAGGAAGTGATGCTCCAGATACCTCGCGATGTAGTCCACGATGCTCGAAGCCTCGGGAACATCCGGGTTGCTCGTCGCGCCCATCGGCTCGAACCGCATCCCCTTGAAACGGTCCACCGCCTCGCGCAGGCTCAGACCGTGCTGCAGACTCAGACTGAACGCCCGGCAGAACGCCTGGCACATCCCCGAGATCGTCGAGCCTTCCTTCGACATCTTCAGGAAGATCTCCCCCACGCTGCCGTCATCGTGGAAGCCCACCGTAAGGTACCCCTCGTGGTTCCCGATCTGGAACTTGTGCGTCAGCGATTCTCGGGTGGCGGGCAGGCTGCGGCGCATCGGGTAAACCCATTCGGTCGTCGAGAGCGATTCAGAACGAGCGGGCAGCATAGGTCGCGATCCTCCCGAGATGAACACGGAACGTCAGGCCGGCCCGCGACGCTGGGGGTCCACGCTCCCCGGGGGGGGCGTCGCGCCGGCCCCCGTGTACCGTCGCGCGCCCCCGCCGCGGCTTGGAGGATGCCGCTCCCGCCGCAACCTCCCCCGACCAAGCCCCTCACGGGCATCGCACCGCGCCGAACTTTTCAAGTTCCGATCACGCGCGGTCGCGCCCGCGCCCGGAACCGCGCCGGAAGCGGCGCCGATAACCGGCGCCTCCGGGCGCCACGCGCCGACGCCGCGGGCACGGCGCTCCCAAAGCCGCGAGCCGGCGGTCAGGTGCCGCCGCGTTCCACCCGATCAAGGGAACGGATGCTGCTCGTCCCCACAGACTCGCTCAGGGCCGGGATGGTCCTGGCGCAGCCCATGCTGCACCCGGAGCGCGATGACCTCGTGCTGCTGGCCGCCGGGTTCACCCTCGACAACTCCTCGATCATCCACCTGCGCGAGCACGCCGTCTCGCACGCGTGGATCTCGTTCCCCGGGCTCGACGAACTCGACGAGCAGGCCGCCCCCCGCATCAACGTCGGGCACATGGACCTGCTGCGGGTGCTCTCCCGCTCGGTGGACGAACTGGAGCGCCGCGTCAGCGTCAAGCTGAACGTCCACCACTACCAGCGCGCCGTGCACCACATGCTGGGCGAGATCGTGCAGAACGCCGACCACGACCCGGTCACGAACCAGCTCCGCGCCTGCGGGCCCACCCTGGCCGGGCACCTCGCCAACTGCGCGTACCTCTCGCTGCTCATCGGGGCCCACCTCACCGGCTACCTCCGCTCGCAACGCAGGAGCCTCCCGCCCGACCTGGCGGAGAACACCGCCCAGCTCGGCATGGGCGCGCTCCTGCACGACATCGGCAAGGTGTCGATGCCCGAGGAACTCCAGAACAAGTGCGTCCTCGACCCCGAGTCGAAATGGCCCGAGTACCAGCGCCACGCCTCCAGCGGCTACGACGAGGTCCGCGAGCACGTCTCCCCCACCGCCGCCAACGTCGTGCTCAACCACCACCAGCGCTTCGACGGCACCGGCTTCCCGCGCCGCAGGCTGGTGATGCAGGGCGGCTCCCACGGCTACGAGGGCTCACGCATCCACGTCTTCTCACGCATCGTCGCCGTCGTCGACGCCTTCGACCACCTGATGTGCCCGCACGGCAGGCCGGTGCCGACGGTCGCCGCCCTCGCCGCCCTCCGCTCCGACCGCTTCAAGGGATGGTTCGACCCCGTCGTGCTCGAAGCCCTGCGCCGACTCGTCCCGCCGTTCATGGTGGGATCGATGGTGACGCTCAGCGACGGCACGCAGGCCGCGGTCGTCGCCAACCACCCCGAAGCCCCCTGCCGCCCGACCGTGCGCATCCTCAACAAGCCGGTCACCTCCCACGACAGCCGCGCCACCAGGCAGCTCGACCTCCGCATGTGCCGCAATATCTGCGTCGCGATGGTCGACGGCGTCGACGTCCGCCACCACCTCTACACCGGCGAGTTCGAGCCCACGTCGTCCCACGCCGGCCTCGGCGCCGCGTTCGACGCGGCCTGAGCCGCACGCACCCCCCTCACACCCTCCTCGCACCCCCCTCGCACTCCCCTCGAACCCCCCCTCGCGCCCACTCGCGCCCACTCGCGCCCACTCGCGCCCACTCGCGCCCCCCCTCGCTCCGCCCGAACCTTCACCCCGCGCCCCGGTCAACGCCTACGGGCACGCGACGCCGAACCGACCAAGGAAGAACGTCAGGTCCAGCGTGTTCACCGCGCCGTCCCCGTTGAAATCCCCCGAGCCGCACGCCGACGCCGGCTGCCCGTAACGCCCCAGGAACGTCACCAGGTCCTGGGTGTTGCGCTGCCCGTCCTCGTTCAAATCTCCGGGGCACCCCGGCGGCGTAATCGTCGTGTTCCAGTACCCGGACTGGACGACGCTGCCGCCCCCCGAGATCGGCCCCCCGGCGTCCCACTGCCCGATCGTCCCCTCCATTACCACACACCCGCTCCGCCACCGCCCACCGCCCCCGTCAAGCGTGCACCA
>CAZDYM010000301.1:0-3387 GCA_964509325.1 uncultured Phycisphaeraceae bacterium | reverse complement strand
TGGGCTCGGCGCGCGGCGGCACGCGGGGCGTCGCGCCGCCGCGGATGATGAACCAGACGGCGGCGGTGGCGAGAACGAGCGTGCCGATCAGGGCGACGAAGGTCTTCATGCGGAGGATCGTAGGAGTGCGGGCGCGCGTCCCTAGCGGTTCTGGCCGGGTTTCCAGAGCACGTCGCCGGCGCCGCCCGAGCCGAGCGGGGCGGGGGTGTGGGGGTCGTGGTTCACCGCCCGGGCCAGGACGAACAGCAGGTCGCTGAGGCGGTTGAGGTACACCATCGCCTCCGCGCTGGTGCGGGCGGGCTCGCTGTGGAGCAGCGCGGCGGTGAGGCGCTCGGCACGGCGCGTGACGGTGCGGGCCAGGTGCAGGTGGGCCGCGAGCAGCCCGCCGCCCGGGAGCACGAAGGAGTTGAGCGGGGCGAGCGGCTCGTTGTAGCGGTCGATGGCGTGTTCGAGGCGCTGGGTCTGGGCGTGTGTGACGCGGAGCTTCTTCGAGGCGTCCTCGCCCGGTTCGATGGGGACGCACAGGTCGGCGCCGACATCGAACAGATCGTTCTGGATGCGGACGAGTTCGGCGTGGATGGTGGGCAGCAGCGGGAGGGCCCCGGGCGGGTGGGGCATGGGCTGGAGAGGGGCCCCGAGGGCGGGGGGCTGGGCGAGGTGTTCGGTGATGAGGGCGACGACGACGCCGAGGGCGGCGTTGGCCTCGTCGACGGTGCCGTAGGCCTCGACGCGTGGGTCGTGCTTGGGGACGGTTGTGCCGTCGCCCAGCATGGTCCGGCCTTCGTCGCCGAACTTGGTGTAGATCTTGGAGAGGCGGACCATGGGCAGAGTGTAGAGCGTGGTTGGTGGTGCGATTCCCGCGCGGAGACGGCGGGGCGTGGGGAGAGGGCCTCGGCGTCCGCCGCGAGCGGCGCGGGGGGGGAAGGGGGGTGGGGACGGGGGCGGGGGGGCGGGGTTACGGGTGGCGCCGAGGGCCGAGCGCGAGTTATCCGGCGGGTCGGGCTTCACCGGGACGGCGGGCGGGCCGAAGTGATAGTCCGGGAGCGCGGCGGCGTGCTCGGCTCGCACCCACCTTCGAGAGGCCATGACATGCCCAACGAGATCAGCGGCATCACGGGCGACATCCTTCTGGACGCCGGGACGAACGAACTGGAAGTGCTGGTGTTCTCGCTGGCGGGCGGTTGGTTCGGGGTGAACGTGGCGAAGGTTCGCGAGGTGATCCGGCCGGTGCCTCTGGTGGCCTCGCCGCACCGGCACGCGTCGGTGATGGGGATGTTCAACATCCGTGGGAACGTGCTGCCGGTGGTCGATCTGGCGCGCCACCTGGGGATGAACGGGCCGATCGCGGGCGCGAGGGCCGGGCAGGACGAGCCCGAGGGGCGGGTGATCATCACCGAGTTCAACGGATTGCGGTGCGGGTTCCGGGTCGATACCGTCGAGCAGATCTACCGGGTGTCGTGGTCGAGCGTGAAGCCGGCGCCGGACACCGACGTGGACCGCAGGTCGGCTCTCGACGTGGTGTCGTCCACGACGGGCGTGCTGGAGATGAACGGGCGGCTGATCCTCATGGTGGATTTCGAGTCGGTGGCCGATTCGATCCTGCACGAGAAGCGGCTGCACGTGGGGTCCGTGGAGAACAGCGCGGGGATCGACCGGTCGGAGCGGCGCGTGGTGCTGGTGGAGGACTCGCCGTTCATGCGGCGGCTCATCCGCGACACGTTCGTGGCTTCGGGGTACACGCGGACGGAGATCTTCTCCGACGGGCAGTCGGCGTGGGAGGCGCTCAGCGCCCAGGGCGCGGAGGCGCCCGACGCCGTGATCAGCGACATCGAGATGCCGCGGATGGACGGGCTGCGGCTGTGCCGGCTGATCAAGGAGCACCCGGCGCTGCGCGGGGTTCCGGTGGTGCTGTTCAGCTCGCTGATCAGCGAGGACAACGTGAAGAAGGGGCGTCAGGTGGGGGCCGATCTTCAGGTGCCCAAGCCGGAACTGGCGGAGATGGTGCGGATCGTGGACCGGGTGCTGGCGGGGACACTGGCGCCCGCCGGGGCGGGGGCGGCGGCGTCGCTGGCGGCGGCGTAGACGGGCGGTTGGGATCGTCGAGAGAGTGTTTCACGTCGGGC
This sequence comes from uncultured Phycisphaeraceae bacterium, assembly GCA_964509325.1. Lineage (GTDB taxonomy): Bacteria > Planctomycetota > Phycisphaerae > Phycisphaerales > UBA1924 > JAFLCM01. The sequence continues at coordinate 1,264 of CAZDYM010000301.1, read as the reverse complement.
CGGCGCGCGGGTTCCCCCGGGCCGATGGGAGAATCTTGCGAGCGGCGGTGACGGACATCTGACGCCGGCGCGTCCCGAGGGCGTGAGCCCGGGTTGTCTCCTTCGCGGGGGCGCCGGGTTCGCATCGTGTTTGGTGTTCGATCCGCCCCGCAGTTCTGAGACGCCGCCATGTTCACCCACGCTGGTCGTTCCGGTCACGCCCGCCTTGCTGTCTTGCTGCCGATCCTGGCGCTCGTGGGGCCGACGGGGCTGACAGGTGAGAGGGCGACGGCGCAGCAGGTGATGACTTTTTCCTCGACGGGGAGCGGGCCCGGCGGCGGGGGCAGCCCGTTCCGCGCGCCGGTGACCACGCGCGACGTGGCGCGGCTGTCGCAGGTGCTCGGACTGACAGCGGAGCAAAAGGACGCGGTTCGGGCGATGGTCGAATCGACCGTGAGCGAGTTCAACGCGGCGTCGAAGGCGGCGCGGGAGCAGATGTCGGAGATCGAGGCGGAGTTCCAGGAAACGCGCGACCCGGCGGTGTTCCGCGAGAAGATGCCGGAAATCATGCAGAAACTGGCGGCCAAGCGCGGCGAGATGGAGAAGGCTTTCCTGAGTGACCTTCGGCTCACGCTGACGCCGGAGCAAGAAGCGAACTGGGACCGTTTCGAGCGACTGCGGCGGCGCGAGGGCTACTCGGGCGGGTTCATGGGGATCGCGGGGGAGAACGTCGATCTGGTCAAGGTGGGTGAGAGCGTGGGGCTGATCCAGGGCCCGACGTATGAAGGGGCGGCGGAGCAGGTGAGGTCGCTGTTCGAGCAGTACGAGAGGGAACTGGACACGGCGATCCAGGCACGGATCAAGCAGTTGGCGGAGACGCGGGACGTCCGGATCGGCGGCGACGCGCCGCCGGACCGGGACGCGATGGCCAAGGCGCTGGAGGAGGCTCGGGAGAAGTCGGTGGCGCTGCGGGACATCAACCAGAAGTTCGCGCGGCAGATCGCCGGGACTTTGGCGGAACCGCAGCTTTCGAAGTGGAACGACGAGGTGAAGAAGGCGACGTTCCCCGAGGTGTACCGGGAGACGTACGGGTCTCGCGCGATGAAGGCGGCATTGGAGATGAGCGACCTGACGGAGGATCAGCGGAGTCAGGTGCAGTCGGTCCGCGAGCGGTTCGAGAGGGAGTTGGCGTCGGCCAACGACGTGCTGGCGAAGGCCATCAGCGAGGCGGACGAGACCGGGGCGAGGGGCGGGAGGGTGGGCGGGCCGGGCGGGCCGATGATGA
>CAZDYM010000300.1:0-3395 GCA_964509325.1 uncultured Phycisphaeraceae bacterium | reverse complement strand
TGATCTGCGAGCGCAGCGCGCCGGCGCGGGACACGGCCCGCCTGAACGCGGGCATCGAGGACATCGCGGCGAAGGCGGGCGTCGAGGTGGAGCGCACCCAGCCGCGGGAACCAGCGGCCCTTGCGGGGGCGTCCACGAGGGCGGCACCGGCGGCGACCGACCCCGGGGCCACGCCGGACATCCAGCCCGACGCCGTCGCGGGATTCGCCCTCGACGTGGTCGGTTCGTACGCGGGGCTTGCGTCGTTTGTGCGGGCCCTCGAGTCCGACCTGGGGTTCACCCGCGTGGTATCGCTCCGCGTGACCCCCGAGGGCGAGTACCAGGACCGTGTGCGGGCGAGCATCACGACGGCTCACTTCGCGTTCTCGCTGCCCAAGCCGGCCGCGCCTGGCGAGCCGACCGACGCGCCCGACGGCATCCCGACGATCACGGAGGCCAAGCCATGAGCCGCGCGGATCTGACCCGCTTCAACCTGATCGCCGCGGGCTGCGCCGTCGCCCCGCTGGTGCTTGTCAGCGCCGTCCCGTCGCTGCTGGGCAGCGGGCCGCGCCGGAGCATGGGCGCTTCCGGGGTCGGCGTCGAGGCCGCCGTGCCGGCTACGTCGAAACCGACACCCAGGCAGTTCGAAGCCCTGGAGCGCGTCCGCGCGCTGCAAGGCTTCACGATCGGGGCATCACCCTTCCGGCCCGCGCCGCCCCCCACCGAGGCGCCGGAGACGGACCCCGAGCCTGTCGCCGCACCCGCCGCGCCGACCAGGCTTGCCCCGCCGGAGATCGTGCTGCGCGGCGTCATGCGCCAGGCCGACGGGACCACCCGCGCCTTGATCGACGGCAAACTCCGCGCCGTCGGAGACCAGGTCGCCCCGGGTTGGACCGTCGAGCGGATTGATGCGCCGAGCCGATCCATCACGCTCACCAGCACCGACGGGCAGACCCACACCATCGGCCCCAGGTGACGGGCGGCCCGCGCCCTTCGCACCCGCGGTCCTCACTCGATCCCGTATTCACCCCAGCGCCGCTCGACCAGCGCCGACGTCGCTTCGTCCATCCGCAGGATCGGCGGCCAGGGCCGGACCGGCGCGCCGGGGCGGGCGTCGCCGGGCATCTTCGGCGTCGCGTCGAACGCGATCCGCCGCCCGCACCGGCTGATGATCGCGTCCCGCTCGAAGGCGCACTGCGCCGTCCAGTGGAACAGCGTGTCGTCGAATCGGCCCGCGTCGGCGTCCGGGCCGACCACCACCGTCCATCGCGGCAGTTCGATCCCCGGCTCATTCGGCAGCGCGCCCAGGGCCGAGATCACCCTCGCCCCGTCCCCCGCCTCGTGCTTCCGCGCCTTGACAAACATCCACCACCCGCCCAGTTCGGCGGGGATTGAAACGTCGAGCACGCCCGGCAGAGCACGCACCCGCGCCTCGGTCGCCCGCGCCGATTCCCCGAGCACCGGGCCGATCCCGCCGCTCGCGCACAACTCGGCCGCCACCGTGTCCATCGCCCGCTGCGTCTCGGCCTCGCCGACTTTGCGGGTCGCGTCGAAACCCCACTTGCTCCCCGCGCCCAGGAACGGGGCGGCGTGGTCGAGGATGTCGAGCGGCCCGCGCACCTTCTCGATGTCGCGGCCGGGCACGCAGCGCTCCCCCGCCGCCCGCAGCACCGCCGACGTGTCGTGGACGTCCACGTCGTCATCGACCACGAAGACGCACTTGGTCCACGCCATCTGACCCGCCCCCCACACGCTGTGCATGACGCGACGCCCCTGCAGCGGGTAGGCCTTCTTGATCCCCACCACCGCGCAGTTGTGGAACGCGCCGAACATGGGCAGGTCGTAGTCCTCGATGTCGTGGATGATCGTCTTGAGCAGCGGGAAGAACAGCCGCTCGGTGGCCTTGCCGATGTAATAGTCCTCCTGCGGCGGCGGCCCGACGATGGTGGTCGGGTAGATCGGATCGCGCCGGTGCGTGAGGGCCGTCACTTCCAGCACCGGGTACCGGTCGGGCATCGAGTAGAAGCCCGTGTGGTCCCCGAACGGCCCCTCGAACACGGCGCCGGGGCCGAGCGAACCGCCCTCGCGCGGATCAAACCCGATCATCCCCGCCTCGTGCGAGACGTACCCCTCGATCACGATCTCCGCGTTCGCCGGCACCCACAGCGGCACCGTCCGCCCGCGCACCATCGGGATGCCCCCGCGGTTCAGGAAACCCGCCAGCAGCAGCTCGGAGATGCCCGGCGGAAGCGGCGCGGTGGCGGCGTAGGGCATCACGCTCTCGCCGCCCAGCGCGATGGCCACCGGCATGCGCTCGCCCTTGGCCTTCCACGAGCGCCAGTGCCGCGCCCCGTCGTGGTGCATGTGCCAGTGCATCGCCATCCGGCGCCGACCCATCAACTGCACCCGGTACATCCCGATGTTGTGGCTGGACGGCTTCGCTGCGCCGGCGTCGTCGGCGTGGACGGTGTGGATGCCCGCCAGCGTGACGTACCGCCCGCGGAAAACCCGCTCCCAGTCCGGGGCGTCGGCCAGGCCGGGGATTCCCGCGTTCAGGTCCGGCGGGTAGCCCAGGGACGCGAAGTCGCCGTCGTGCGGCCAGCAGCGGATCATCGGCAGCGTGGTCAGGTCCACCTCGTCGCCGGTCTTGATCACCTGCTGGCACAGGCCCAGGCCCCGCGTCCGCTTCGGCCCGATGCGCAGCAGCGGCAGGAACTCCCGCGCCTTGGCGACAATCTCCCCCAGCGAGCGCGGCGGCTGCGGCTTGACCAGCGAGCCGATCTTCGCCGCCAGGGCCTCGAAACCCCCCGGCGTGTGCCCGCCGTCGTCACACCCCAGCGCCATCTCCATCCGCGCGTACGACCCCCAGCCGTTGATCAGCACCGGGATCTCCGACCCCTTGACGTTCTCGAACAGCAGCGCCGGCCCGCCCAGGTGGTGGAACCGCGGGTCGCACCGCGCCGCCCCCGCCGAGGGCATCACCGGCGCGACCGACTTGCTGAACCGGTCGGCGATCTGCGCGATCTCCAGCACCGGATCGACCCGCGCGCCCACCCGGCGCAGCTGACCGGAGCGTTCAAGGGCCCGCACGAAATCTCGGGTGGTCGGGTACACGTCGCCATCGTACTTCGGTGCGTCGCGCGGGTTGGATTCCCGCCGCGCCCCGCGCCTCATACCCGGCAGAGGCGTGCCGCGAAGCGCCCCGCCTCGCTCGCGAAGTCGGGGGGCGTCTGGGGCAGGCCGAGCCAGCGCGGCGCCCGTCCCAGGCCCTTCACGATCTCCCGCTCGAGCCGCCTGCCGCCATCCCGGCACAGTTCGAGCGTGTTCGTGGAGGCGAACAGCAGCCGCAGCCCGCCGGGGTCCAGCCGCTCCGACGCCCGCTCGACCAGCCCCGCGTAGTCGCTCACGCTCGACCA
>CAZDYM010000299.1:0-3412 GCA_964509325.1 uncultured Phycisphaeraceae bacterium | reverse complement strand
GCGATCCCTACGATGGGTCATGGCTCGCGCGGGTCGCACGCTGGGCATCGCACGACGGGCCGCCGTGCTCCTGGCGGTGCTCTACGGCTGCTGGTGCGCCGTGCTGTTCTTCGCGCAGGGCGCGCTGATCTACCCGAGGCACATGGTGGGGGCCGCGCCGGCGGAATCGGAGCGGCCGGCGGACGCCGAGGCGTGGTGGATCACCGCCCCCGACGGGAGCCGGGTGGAGGCGTGGTTCGTCCGGGGTGATGGGCGCAGCGCCGAGGCGCCGGGGGCGTGCGTGGTGTGGCTGCACGGCAACGGGGAGCTGATCGACCACAACATGCAGGGGGCGCGGATGTACGCGCGGATGGGGGTGAGCGTGCTGCTCCCGGAGTACCGCGGGTACGGGCGGAGCGGGGGCACGCCGGGGCAGGCGGCGATCCTGGATGACCTTTCGAGGTTTCTCGGGATGCTGGGGGAGCGTCCGGAGGTGGACCTCTCGCGGCTGGTGCTGCACGGGGAATCGCTGGGCACGGGGTTCGCGGCGGAGCTGGCGTCGCGGCGGGCGCGGGCCGGAGCGCCGGTGCGGGCGATGGTGCTGAACTCGCCCTTCCTGAGCGTGCGCGCGATGGCGGGGCGGTACCTGGTCCCGGGGTTCCTGGTGCGCACGCCGCTGCGCTCGGATGTGGCGCTGCGTGGGGCGTCGTGGCCGGTGCTGGTGTTCCACGGGAAGCGTGACGAGGTGGTGCCGTTCGAGCAGGGTCGGGCGCTGGCGGCGTTGACGCCGGGGGCCGAGTTCGTGGAACTCGATTGCGGTCACAACGACCTGCCGCCGTCGTGGCCGGCGTACGCGGCGAGAGTTCGAGACTTTCTGGAACGGAGCGGCGTGACGGAAGAGCGCTAGGGTTCGGCATGCTCAGGCATGACGGAGGATGGGGCTCCAGAACCAGTCCGAAGCGGCGCGGCGCGGCGCGCGGCCGCCGCGGGTTCACGCTGGTGGAACTGCTGGTGGTGGTGGCGGTGGTGGCGCTGCTGATGGGGCTGATGCTGCCGGCGCTCGCTTCGGCGCGGGAGTCGGCGCGGTCGGCGGCGTGCGGGTCGAACCTCAAGCAGCTCGGGGCGGGGCTGGCGATGTACTGGGGAGATTTTCAGGACCACCTGCCGCAGATGCGCGTGGACGACGCCGGGAACCCGGTGAAGGGCAGCGCGGGGAGCAACATCGGCGCGCTGTTCGGGGGGAAGAAGGGGACGCTGCCGTTCTTCGGGATCAACCAGATCGGGGCGGAGCGCCGGCCCCTGAACAAGTACGTGAGCGACGCCGACCTCCCGCGCGACGCCGACGAGGGGTCGGGATCGTTCGAGCTCGAACTGTTCGAGGACCCCGCCGACCGGGGCACGAACGACGCGTTCACAGCGTCGTTGGGCCTCGACACGTCGAGCATGTACCACCTGCTGGGCGCCTCGTACAACCTGAATGACCACGCTCTGGACGACGACCCGACGCAGGAGAAGTTCCCGACGCTGATCCCGAAGCAGGGCGGGAAGATGCCCCGGGTCCACAACCCCGCGCGCACCTGGTTGCTGGGCGACCAGCCCATCTACAACCACGACGACGCCGGCGACCGCGGGCAGCGCTGGCACCCCCCCGGCGGCCCCGGGGGCCCGGTGCGGGCAAACCTCTTGTTCGTGGACATGCATGTGGGGGTGGGGCTGAACGTTCCCGAGGGCGTCGTGAACGAGACCGTGGACTACACCTTCTTCCCGGCCCCCTCAGGGCCCCCGACGACGCCATGAAGCGCCGACAAGCACGTTGAATGGAACGGGTCCAGAACGGCGAAACCGCCGAGCAGTCTGTGGGGCTTTGTCGCGCGGACGGGCGGCCCGGCGAGGGCAGATGCCCGAGCCCGCAGGGATCGGCAACCGGCCGACGCCGCGGTTCGGGTTCCGCGCGTGCCGCGGGATTCTGAATCCGTTTTCCAAGACGGAAACCCAACTTATCCGCGCCCGCTGCAGTCTGCCACTGACGATTCTGGTGACGTGTGCGTCGCCGGCGTTCGCCGAGCGCGCCGCGGCCCAGCAGGTGATCGATGTGGACGCCGTCGCGGCGCGGTCGGACCGGCGGCGGGGTGCACCAGCAGCAACCGCGAGACAGACTCGGGCGCGCAGAGGAGCGGAAGATCAGGCACGCCGTGCCCTTAAGCCGAGCCCCCGAGCCGCGCCGGCCTTTTCGCGGTCGGCTAGCATCGGGCGATGACGATGCGCGAGCAGACGATCGGTGGTTTTCTTGAGTCGGTGGCGGCGAAGTCGCCCACGCCTGGGGGCGGCGCGGTCGCCGCGGCGGTGGGCGCGATGTCGTCGGCGCTGGCGGGGATGGTGCTGTCGTACTCGCTGGGAAAGAAGAGCCTGGCGGAGCACCAGCCGGAGCTGGAAGCGGCGGCGGCCCAGCTGCGGCGCGCGCGCGACCTGCTGCTGGCGTTGGCGGAAGAGGACGAGCGGGCCTACGGCGCGGTGAACGACTTGACGAAACTGCCCGAGGGCGATCCGCGCCGCGGCGCGGAGCTGCCCGGGGCCGCCCTCGCAGCAACCCAGGCGCCGCTGTCGGTGATGGCGACCGCGTGCGACCTTTTGCGGTTGTTCGAGCGCCTGGCGTCGATCACCAACCGGCACCTGCGGAGCGACCTGGCGATCGCGGCGGTGCTGGCCGACGCGGTCTGCCGCGCGGGGCGCTGGAACGTGGCGATCAACCTCCCGATGCTCCGCGACCTGGGCGTGGACGCCGGTGCGGCGGGCGGCGAGATCGAGCGAACGTGCGAGCGGCTGCTGAGCGCGTCCGCCGAGCTGGCGCGATCGGTTGAGGAGAAATGCCGGTAGGCCCTTGCCGGCGCGGGCCACCGGCTACCCCCGCCGGTCCCCGCGGGATGCGCGGATTCGACCCGTCGGACAGTCCCTCGACGCGAGGTCATCAAGCCGGTCCGGCGGAGGCCCGACCCGCGTCCGCCTGAAGGGCGGCGCTCAGCGCGGCCTCGAGGGCGGCGGCACCCTCGGAGATCCGCATCTCGACCCGCGGCACCCACCAGCGGATCTCCTCGGCGCCGGCCATCTCGCGGAGTTTCACCCAGTCCTTCATCGTGGTGAGCACCCCTTCCGCGCCGGATCGCCGGGCGGCGCCGCGCAGCGTCCGCACGTCGGCGCCGCTCCAGTGGTGATGGTCGGGTCGGATCACGCGTTCGACCAGGCGTGCCCCCGCGCCGACGGCCTGTCGCTCGAAGGCTCCGGGGTTTCCGATGCCGCACGCCAGCACGAGGGCACGCCCGGCCAGTCGGTCGGGGTCTTCGAGGTGGGTGGCGCCGCGCCGGTTCTGGTCGCTCGCGGGCGACGACGGCCCCGGGTGGGCGCCGTGCAACTCGACGATGGACCACGCGTGCTCGGC
>CAZDYM010000298.1:0-3424 GCA_964509325.1 uncultured Phycisphaeraceae bacterium | reverse complement strand
CGACGCAGCGGGCGGTCCGGCCTAACGCGTCGGACGGTGCCTCCGGTCATCTCCAGCACGTCCGGCCGGCGGGCGGCGCCCTGCCGGAAACGAGAGGAGAGAGGCGTTCACCTGGCCGCGCCGACCATGCCGTGCCGTCGCCCTTGAGATCGGCCTAAGCTTCGCCTACTGGTGCATTCTTGCGCGTGGCAATGGAGTGCGACATGGACGCCGACGACATCACGGGAGCCGATCCTCGAGACGCGGACCGGGCCCTGAGCCCGCATAAGGATGGCATCCGCTACCGCACATTCCTCTCCCGTGCGGTCGAGGCGATCGGCGCGAAAACCTATTTCGAGATCGGCACTGCCAACGGCGGCTCGCTCGCCGAGATAGACGTCTTCAGCGTGGCGGTGGATCCGCTGTTCAAGATCGCGAACGGAACGGATATTATCGGCCGCAAGCCGGCCTGCCTTCTCTTCCAGACCACATCCGACGAGTTCTTCGAAACCTACAGGCTGTCGAACCTGCTGCCGCCGCCCGGGCGGCTTGACTTCGCCTTTCTCGACGGCATGCACCATTTCGAGTTCCTGCTGCGCGACTTCTACAACACCGAAGCGAACGCGCATCCTGGCACGGTGGTGGTGCTGCACGACTGCATCCCAGTGAACCCGCACAGCACCTTCCGGCAGGGCAAGGACCGGCGCCGCCCCCTCGACGTCTCGACCCGCCGCCAAGTGCCCGAACGGGGCGGCTGGGCCGGCGATGTCTGGAAGGTGGTCGAGGTGCTGCGCGCCTATCGCCCGGACCTCGATATTCGCTTTTTCGACGCCATCCCCACCGGGCTCGTGGTGATACGCAATCTCGACCCTACCAACACCGTGCTCAAGGCGGCGTACGAGGAGGCGGTGGCCCGCTTCATGGACGCCGATCTCCGGCCCGGTTGGTATGACGAGTATATGGACAGCATCACGCTCCGCCCCACGAGGGGCGTCAACGACGTCGAAAAGATGCGGGTTGCACTCGGCGTCTGACAGCGCTGCCTTGCAAGCCGTGGGAGGTGGCCTTGCGACGAGCAGCAGGGCGCTCGGTCGTCGCTGTTCGCGGGTTCATCCCGCGTCTCTCCAGCAAGGTTGACACGGTAGGTTGCCTTGCTGTGGCATGTATCTTAAGAGGTATGGACCCGGAGCTGAAGGTCGCCGCAGGGCGGAAAGCATAGTGTCTGTTTTCTTCCGTCATTCGGAGGTTTGGCGGCGACCAAGAGATGAAGCAACGGAGGGATGTCGGGTGTGGTCTAGGGCGCCGCGGGTGCTTGCGCTGATCGCCCAGTGCGAACTGCCCCGGGGCGGCGGTGCTCTCCTTCGGGCTGTCCGGTGATGGCGAGGCCATGCCCGTCCCTCGGCCCGTCCCGTTGGCTTTGCCAACTGCGCCGAGTTTCTGAGAATCGGCGATTTGTTCCGGAAAAGAGACTTTTAGGAGCGCGGCAGGGGGGCGCATGAGCAGTTTTGATGTCGCCGCGGGCTCTGAACGTCAGTTGCCCGAATTCGTCCAGAATCCGACAGGGACGATGCCGACCGGCCTTCCCCTGCGTGCACTTCCGCTCTTCGTTTTCCTCCATGTGCCCAAGACTGCGGGCACGAGCGCGCGCCAAATGTTTCTTTGGATGCTGGGCGATTTCTATTTCGCTTACGATGCGACGCAGCATCAGGTGGGTCCACACGATCAAGCGGCTTGGGAACGTCCTGGATTCTTCGACCGCTATCTGATGCTGGGCGGGCATATCGGTTATCGTTTCCAACTTTTGTCCTGGGCTCGCCGCACCGGGCGCCGCTTGGTCTTCGTCACCTGCCTGCGCGAGCCTGTCTCGCGCGCCGTATCCTTCTACGATTTCGTCCGCAGGCGCCCCTCCCACCCGCTCTATCCGGAGCTGCGCAGCCGCAGCTTGTGCGACGCGCTGGATGTGCCTGCCGTGCGCGAACAGCATCTGGCCAACGCCCAACTCACCCAGATCTTCGGCTCTCCCGCCCCGCAAGTGGTGGATCGGGCGCTCGCCACTGAAAACTACGTGATCGGAAGGCAGGATCGCTTCGAGACATTTCTCGACGCGGTATCGGCCGTCATGGGGATTCCGCGCATGGCGACCATCCCGCGGGAGAACACGGCCGAAGAGCCCGGCGCAAGCCAGATCGAGCCGGCCAGCGCCCAGCCCGATTTCCCCCGGGCCCTGGAACGGATCGCGGAGATCAACCAAGCCGAGAGCGAGTTCATCGAGCGTCGCATCCCCGATGTGCTGATCACGACGGCGCCGCGGCTGCGCTTCATTTGAGGCGCCGGTAGACGACACTGCGCGCAGGATAAGGCTCAGCGATACGCCGGGCGGGGACTCCCGCGCGGGTTGGCGCGCGTCTATGTTCCTGGCACTGGATGGTTTCTGACGCTGGATGGGGCGGCATGGCCGGGGAGAAGGCGATGACTGATGTGGTTCCGGCGCCGGGCATGCCGACGGGCCTGCCCCTGCGGGCTCTGCCCCTTCACGTGTTCCTGCACGTGCCCAAGACCGCGGGAACCACGTGCCGCACGGTGTTTCGCCAGATGATGGGCGAGTATTACTTCACCTACGATCAATCCATCCATGGCGCACGGCCGGGCCGGCCGGCGATCTGGGAGACGCCCGGATTCTTCGACCGTTTCCTGATGGTGGGCGGACATGTGGGGCGCATGCACCCGCTGGTGCGCGCGGCGCGCCAGGCTTCGCGTCGGCTCGTCTTCTACGGCGTGCTGCGCGAGCCGGTGGCGCGCGCGGTTTCGTTCTACGACTATGTGCGCAAGCGCCCGCGGCATCCTCTCCATCCCGAGGTCGCCCATCGCACCCTGGCGGAGGTGTTGCGCGACATCGCGCCGGGGTCGCGCACGCCCTGGGTCAACTGGCAGCTTTTCCAGTTGTTCGGCACGACCAGCCCCGAGGGCATCGAGCAGGCGCTGGAGGCGGAGAACTACGTGCTCGGCCGGCTCGAAGAACTGTCGCGCTTTCTCGACGCGGTGGCCGCCGTCACCTCCATCCCGCGCCCGGAGGACATCCCGCGCGAAAATGTCGCAGACCAGGGCGGCCCTGTCCGCGCGCGCGACCAGCCTGATTTCGCGGAAGCGACCGAACGCCTGGCCGAACTGAACCAGGCCGAGATCCGCTTCATGGAAACCCGGCTAGGCTCCCTGCTGCTCACCACCTCTCTCGCGCCGCCTCCGGGCCCGCCGCATCCGATGGAAGCCCGGCCGGCGCCCGGCGCGCCTTCCCGCGAAGGACTGGGGTCGGAGCAAAAAGAGCAGCGCCCGCGGCTTCAGGGGAAGCGCGCACCCGGCGGCGCGGAAGGCCAGAGACGGCCAGGTGCCCCTGGAGCACGGGCGCAGGGCGCGGAAGGCGCGACGCGGCAGGGCGGCCCAGGGCAGC
>CAZDYM010000297.1:0-3427 GCA_964509325.1 uncultured Phycisphaeraceae bacterium | reverse complement strand
CTTGGGTCGTCGGGCTTCACCGCAGCAATCTAGCACCGCCAGCGCCGCGGCATCGAGCCCCGAGCGCACGCGAGCGGGAGCGAACCGCCCGAACCGGCCAGCCTTCCAAGACCCCCGGCGCCCGCCGCGGCCTCGTCGAGCGGGTCCGGGAACGAAAACCGCCCCGGCACGCGGGGCGGTTCGAGCTTCGATCGTGATGCGCTGGTGAGCGTCGGACCGCGCTCACCCCTTGATCGCCGCCTGGGCCGCCGCCAGACGAGCGATCGGCACGCGGAACGGCGAGCAGGACACATAGTCCAGCCCGGCGTTGTGGAAGAAGTGCACGCTGGCGGGGTCGCCCCCGTGCTCGCCGCAGATCCCCACCTTCAGCTTCGGCTCGACGATGCGCCCCTTGTCCACCGCCAGCGACACCAGCTGCCCCACGCCCGTCGAATCCAGCGATTGGAACGGGTCCTGCGGCAGCACCTCGCGGCTGAGGTAGTCCGGCAGGAACGAGTTCACGTCGTCACGCGAGTAGCCGAAGGTGAGCTGCGTCAGGTCGTTGGTGCCGAAGGAGAAGAAGTCCGACACCTCGGCGATCTCGTTCGCCGTGACCGCGGCGCGGGGCACCTCGATCATCGTCCCGATCTTGATGTCCAGGCTCTTGGTCCAGTTCTGCTCCTTCTTCACCCGCTCGATGACGGCCTCGGTCTCCTCGCGGAGGATCGCCAGTTCGCGCTTGGTGCCGACCAAGGGGTGCATGATCTCGGGCTGGGCCTTGACGCCGTTGCGCAGGCACTCGATCGTCGCTTCGACGATCGCCCGCACCTGCATCTCGAGGATCTCGGGGTAGGTGATCGAGAGGCGGCATCCGCGGTGCCCCAGCATCGGGTTCATCTCGTGCAGCCGGCTGACGCGCTGCTTGACCTTCTCGACGCTCACACCCAGCCGCTCGGCGACCTCGCGCTGGCCCTTGTCGTCGTGCGGCAGGAACTCGTGGAGCGGCGGGTCGAGCAGGCGGATCGTCACCGGGAACCCGTCCATCGCCGTGAGGATGCCGATGAAGTCGTTCCGCTGGAACGGCAGCAGCTTGTTCAGCGCGCTGACGCGGTCCTCCTTGCGCTCAGCCAGGATCATCTCGCGCATCGCGACGATGCGCTCGCCCTCGAAGAACATGTGCTCGGTGCGGCACAGGCCGATGCCCGCCGCCCCGAAGTCGCGGGCCCGCTTGGCGTCCGCCGGCGTGTCCGCGTTGGTCCGCACCCCCAGGGTGCGGTGCTTGTCGGCCCACTTCATCACCTTGGCGAAGTCGCCGGACAGTTCCGGGATGACCGTGCGGACGCTCCCCGCCATCACCTTGCCGGTGGTCCCGTCGATCGAGATGGTGTCGTCGGGCCCGAAGGTCCGCCCGCCGACGGTGAAGCGCCGGCCCTTCTCGTCGATGTGGAGCTCGCCCGCGCCGACGACGCAGCACTTGCCCCAGCCGCAGGCCACCACCGCCGCGTGGCTGGTGCGCCCGCCGGTGCTGGTCAGGATGCCCGCCGCCGAGTGCATGCCCTCCACGTCCTCGGGGCTGGTCTCCTTGCGGACGAGGATGATCTTCTCGCCGTTGCGTGAGCGCTCGACGGCCTCCAGCGCGGTGAACGCCGGCTTGCCCACCGCCGCCCCGGGCGAGGCGGGGATGCCCTCCCCGATCACGTCGGCGGTCTTGATCGCCGTGGGGTCGAACGAGGGCAGCAGCAGCTGGTACAGGTCGCCCGCCGGGATGCGCAGCAGCGCCTCCTTCTCAGAGATCAGCCCCTCCTTCACCATCTCGCACGCGATCCGGACCGCCGCGAAGCCGTTGCGCTTCCCGTTGCGGGTCTGCAGCATGAACAGCTTCCCGCGCTCGATCGTGAACTCGATGTCCTGCATGTCCCGGTAGTGCTTCTCGAGTTTCGTCTTGATCTTCAGCAGTTGCTCGTACACCTTCTTGTTCCACTTGGGCATCTCGTCGACGCTCTGCGGCGTGCGGATGCCGGCGACGACGTCCTCGCCCTGCGCGTTCACCAGGAACTCGCCGTAGAACTTGTTCTCCCCCGTCGCGTTGTTGCGCGTGAACGCGACGCCCGTGCCCGAGTCGTCGCCCATGTTGCCGAACACCATGGCCTGCACGTTGACGGCGGTGCCGAGCAGACCCTGGATGCCGGTGATGCGCCGGTACGACACCGCCCGGTCACCCATCCACGACTTGAACACGGCCTCGATGGCGAGCGCCAGCTGCTCCATCGGGTCCTGCGGGAACGGCGCCCCGACGTGCTTCTCGTAGATGTCCTTGTACGCCCCGACCAGTTCCTTCAGCCCCTCGGTGGGCACCTGCGTGTCCTCGCGCGCGCCGTACTTGGACTTGATGTTGTCGAACGCGTGCTCGAAGTGGTGATGGTCCACGCCCATCACCACGTCCCCGAACATGTTGATCAGACGCCGGTACGCGTCGAGCGCGAAGCGCGGGTTCTTGGTCGCGCTCGCCAGGCCCTCGACCGCGTCGTCGGTCAGGCCCAGGTTCAGGATGGTGTCCATCATGCCGGGCATCGACACCGCCGCCCCCGAACGCACCGACACCAGCAGCGGGTCCCTGCGGTCCCCGAACTTCTTGCCCAGTTCCTTCTCAAGGGTCTTGACGTTCTTCTTCACCTCGTCCAGCAGGCCCTTGGGCATCTTCCCGCCCAGCCGGTTGTACTCGGCGCACATCTCCGTCGTGATCGTGAACCCCGGCGGCACCGGCAGACCGATCGACGTCATGTCCGCGAGGTTCGCCCCCTTCCCGCCCAGCAACTGCTTCATGTCCCCGGCCCCTTCGGTCTTCGTGTCGCCGAAGTAGTACACCATCTTCCCCTTCTTCCCGCGCGAGCCCAGCACGCTCTTGCCCGCGGGCATCCCGGCCGATTTCGACTTCTTCGATTCCTTCACGCTCTTTGACTTCTTCTTCGACTTGGTGGCGGCCATGGTCTCTCCTGGGCGTTGGCTTCGTGGGGGACGTTCGTGCTTCAACCGTCCGCGAGTGAGTGGGTGAGTGAGTGAGTAAAGCGCTTCAGTCCGTCTCGGCGGCGACCGCGCGTGTCGGCACCGTCCAGACGTGCGTTTGACAGCGGGCTCCGACGCATCCACGACGGCACGCGCCGTGGACACGCCGGACGACAAGCCCCCGCCATCCGAGCGGATTTCGGGGGCGGGAGTGTAGTCCGCCCCCCACTACCATCCCACCGTGCCGAGAACCCCGGAAATCCCGGAGCGCCTGGCCCCGCTCGGCCCCGCCTGGGGCTTCCACCCCGCGGACGCCCTGCGCCGATGGCCCGCGCCCGTCGCCCTCGCCGCCGTCGCCCTCCCCTCCTGGGCGGGCGTCGCGGGCCGGTGGACCCTCCTCACCCGCGCGGACCCGTCGTGCTGGCGGCACGCCGATCTCGCGGGC